>JAEYQF010000143.1 GCA_023410155.1 Verrucomicrobiota bacterium
CCCAAGGGGCGACCACGCCAACGCCCGCGACGCCGGTCGATCCCAACTCGCCCCTCGTCGCCGTCCGCCTGTTGCTGAAAGAGACGAAGACTGGCGGTGTCGCCGCGAAGCTCGATCGCATCGCCGAGGAACTCGGCAAATCCGCGGACGAGTTGCTCGCCGTGCTGACGGGTGCGGGATTGAAGGTCCCGGAAAAGGCCCGCGAGAAACCGGTCTTCGTGCCGCACGGTTCGGAGATCCTCTGGCTCAATAAGAACGCCAAAGGAGAACTCTGGCTGAACGCCAAGGAGTCGAAGTTCGCCGACAGTGATGACGGCGAAGGCGCGAGAAAATCCCGGCGACCGCGTCGCGGAAAGAAAGAGGACTCTGCGACCACCGAGTCCTCGTCGGACGTTACCGAGCCAGCGAGCGAGTAAATCAGACGCCAAGCGTCTGCGGGACGGCGCTTGCGTGTGACCGGCTGATCGGTAAGCCTCCTTCCCACTGTGCGTCGCCTCCAGCCGATTCACGAGTGGGTTTTCCGCCTGGCGGCACTGGCAGCCATCTGGGTAGCTGTGCGCACTGACGCCGCGGGCGCCCTGCCACCGCAACTTGAGTTTTCGTCGGCCGAACGCGAGTGGCTGGCTCAGCATCCCGTGGTTCGCGTCGGGTTCGATCCCGCTTGGCCGCCGTTTAGCGTCGCCACTCCCGACGGCGCCTGTGCAGGCATCGATGGTGACCTCATCAAGCGTCTGAGCCTGCAACTCGGCGTCCGGTTCGAGTTCGTGCCGCATGCGAACTGGACCGAGGCCTACGAGGCTGCGCGTCGGGGCGAGCTCGATCTGCTGACTGGCACCGCAATCACGATCGAGCGGGCGCGTGAGTTCGAGTTCACGGAGCCGTATCTGAGTTTCCCGATCATCATCGTCACGCGCAACGACGAGCCGATCCTCTGGTCCGTGCTCGATCTGGTCGGGCGCCGCGTGGCCGGGGTGCGGGACTATGTGGCAACGACCGAGATGGCGCGAAAATATCCGGAGATCCAGATCGTGCCCACCGACAGTGTGGAGCAGGCGATGGAGTTCGTGTCGCGGGGAAAGGCGGATGCGTTCATCACCAATTTGCCCAATGCGAGCTTCATCGCGAAGACCCGGGGTTTCACCAATCTGAAGATCGCGGGCGTCATGCCCGAGCGATTCGACCTGCGCTATGCGGTGCGCTCCGACTGGCCCGAGTTTGCCGCGATCCTGGACCGCGCGATCGCCAGCCTCACGGAGGCGGACCGGCAGGCGTTGGTGCACCCGTGGATTCGCGTCGATTATGAGAAGGTCATCCGCTGGGACATCGTCTGGCGGACGGCACTGGTTGCATTTTGCGTCGTCGGTCTGGTGCTCGGCGCCGTGCTCTATCACAACCGCCGGTTGTCGCGCGAATTGGTCGAGCGGATTCGACTGCAGCGCGAGATCAAGGAAGCGCACGACGAGTCGGTGCGGTTGCACGAGGAGAAGAGCGAGTTGCTCCAGATGGCGGCGCACGACCTGCGCGGGCCGCTCACGGGCATGCAGCTGGCGGTGGATTCCAGCCTGCGGCTCAACGCCGTGCCTCATCCCGAGGCGCTCAAATTGATCGAGAAGCAGATCCGCCAGATGACGGCGCTGTTGAACGATCTGCTCGACGTCGAGGCGCTCGAGAGCGGTCGCAGGGAGCTGCGGTTGGAGATCCTGGACCCGCGGCAGATCGTGCGCTCCGCGGTGAATGCGCTGCTCGGCGTGGCCGAGAGCAAGGGCATCCGGCTCGATGCGAGCGCGGTGGCTCCCAGCGTGCCGCCGGTGCGGGCCGACGCGACGGCGCTCCGGCAGATCGCGGACAATCTCATCTCCAACGCCATCAAGTTTTCTCCTCGCGGCGCCGTGATCGAGATCTCGCTCATCCATCGGGGCGACTTCGTGCGGCTCGCGGTCACCGATCAGGGGCCCGGTGTGCCTCCCGCGGAGACGGAACGGATCTTTGCGAAATACGCGCGCGGCTCGGCGCGCCCGACCGCCGGGGAAAAATCCACCGGGCTGGGGCTCTCGATCGTGCGTCAGCTCGCCTCTGCGCTGAACGGCCGCGTGTGGTGCGAGAATCGGCCTGAGGGTGGCGCTGTCTTCATTTTTCTGATCCCCCCGGCCGCGCTTCCTGAAGCTGCGGCAACTCCGACCCCGACGTCAGGTGCCACCTGATATCCCGCAAAGCTCAAGCTGGTTGCGAATGCGCGGGACGTATGCTGACTAAACGCCAGCGCCCACCCCCGCCATGTCACGCGTGCTTCTCACGACCCGCCGACGTTTCATTGGTCAATTGTCCACCGCGGCGACTTCGCTCGCACTCGCGCCCGCGCTGCGTGCAGCGAAGGCCAAGGTGCGTGCGAGCGGTGAGCGCCCTCTGGGTGTCGCCTTGCTCGGGCTCGGCAGCTACTCGACCTATCAACTCGGTCCGGCGTTGCGCGAAACGAAGTGGTGCCGATTGACCGCCGTGATCACCGGCACGCCAGAGAAGGGCCGGCGCTGGCTGCGGGAACACGATCTGCCGCCGGGAAGTGCGTATAACTACGACACCATGGAACGCATCGCCGACAATCCGGAGATCGACATCGTGTATGTCGTCACGCCGCCGGGCACCCATCGTGATTTCGTGCTACGCGCCGCGCGCGCCCATAAGCACGTGATCTGTGAAAAGCCGATGGCGCCGTCGGTGCAGGAGTGCGACGAGATGATTACGGCGTGCCGTGCGGCCGGCCGAAAACTCGGGATCGGTTATCGTCTCGAGTATGATCCCTATCATGTCGAGATGGAGCGTTTCGTGCGCGACCCGCGGTTCGGGCAGCTCAAACGCATGAGCGGCGCGCACGCGTTCCGCATCGGCGGTCGCTCGTGGCGCGTCGACAAGAACCTCGCCGGCGGCGGACCGCTCCCGGATGTAGGGGTTTATGTGATACAGGCAGCCTGTCGCGCGGCGGGTGATGTCGCGCCGATCGCCGTCACGGCGACGGAGGGCCGGAAGCAGCGCCCGGAGCTCTTCAACGAAGTCGAGGAGTCGATGCGCTGGACCATGGAGTTCCCCGGCGGCGCAGTCTGCGAAGGTTTCACCAGTTACAATGCGAGCGGCAATCGCTTCCGGGCAGAGAGCGACGGGGAGTGGGTGGAACTCGCGCCGGCGTTTTCCTACAGCGGCCTTCAGGGTCGCTCCAGCCGGGGCGAAATCGAGTTTGCCCCGTTCAATCAACAGGCGGCGCAGATGGACGATTTTGCGCGCTGCATCCTCGAGAACCGCGACACGGCGGTGCCCGGAGAGATGGGCCGACGCGATGTCGAGATCATGACGGCGATCTATCGCGCCGCCTCGACCGGCGAGCGCGTGGTGCTGTGAGCGCAGGAGCGCGGCTCGCCGCCGCTGTTTCGGCGCGGGGCTGGCACGCGAGCGGACGTGTTCGGGCGTGACGTGAGCGGGTGAGCGACCGGAATTTGCGCTTCCCCCGCTGAAAAATTCACCTTTCCTGAACCCGTTTCAGTTCCCCTGCGTCGTTTTATGGCGCCTACCCAACCCCAAACTCCGATATGAATTCTCAACGTCTCTTCACGGCCAGTTGTGTGGCCCTGATTGTCACAGCCATGAGTTTCGCCCTGCGCACGGATGCCGTGAACGCCTGGGCAAACGAGTTCAATCTCTCCTACGAGCAGGTGGGGGTGATCAACAGCACCGCTTTTTGGGGCTTCACGTTGGCGATGATCTTCGGCGGCCCGCTGTGCGATGCGCTTGGGATGAAGCGAATCGCCTGGCTGGCTTGGGCGGGACACCTCGTGGGCATTCTGCTGACGATTTTCGCTTGGAACTACTGGAGTCTCTACACGGGCACCCTGATCTTCGGCATCGCCAACGGATCGGTCGAGGCGGCCTGCAATCCGCTCATCGCCTCCCTGTTCACGAAAGATCGCACCACGAAGCTCAACCATTTCCACGCGTGGTTCCCCGGCGGCATCGTGATTGGCGGATTGGTGGCTTTTGCCCTGGGGCACATGGGTCTTGGTTGGAAGGTCCAGTTCGCCACCATGCTCCTTCCGCTGGCTGTTTACGGATTCATGTTCCTTGGCCAGTCATTCCCCGTGACGGAGCGGGTGGAGAAAGGTGTCTCAACCGGTTCGATGTTCGCTGCCTGCTTGAACCCGCTCTTCATCCTGATGGTCGGTTGCATGCTGTTCACCGCCGCGACGGAGTTCGGCGCGCAGAACTGGATTCCGACGATCCTCAGCAACGCCGGTGTCTCTGGCATCCTGGTCCTCGTTTGGATCACGGGCCTGATGTGGCTCGGCCGCCAGTTCGCGGGTCCGTTCGTCCACAAACTCTCGCCCACGGGTATGCTCCTCATGAGCGCCATCCTCAGCACGCTCGGCCTCTACGCGATGAGTCAGACTGCGGGCGTCATGCTCTTCGGAGCCGCCACGGTTTTCGCGCTGGGTGTCTGTTTCTTCTGGCCCACGATGCTTGGCGTCGTCAGCGAGCGTTTCCCGAAGACGGGCGCGCTGGGTCTCGCGATCATGGGCGGCTCTGGCATGTTGAGCGCCAGCTATATCGTGCCGCGCGTCGGCCGCCTTTTCGACGAGGCGATCGCCGCGCGGATTCCTGCCGACCAGAGTGTCGAAGCCTTCAAGGCTGCTCCGGCTGACTCCGCCTTGGCGACGCAGTGGACTGAGATTCAAGCGTCGGCGGGTCTCGAATCGCTGGGTAAACTCGCCGTCGTTCCGGCGATCCTGGCGGTGGTGTTCCTCGCTTTGTTCATCCTCTGGCGCAACAAGCCCGCGCCCGCGATCAACGCGTCCTGATATATCTCCTCGTTTTTCGCTGAGCTCGACGCACCGCGGCCCCGGCCGCGGTGCGTTCGTGTTTAACGGTCAGGGAAAAGCGCACGATTCTCACCGTAGAACTGGCCGGCGAAAGCGAAGTCTACGGGCAGAGTTATGAAAACGCTTACCTTTACCCCCTCGGGCCTGCCGTGCAATTGGCGCGGTAGCGTCACGGCCCTCACCCTCGCGGGTGCGCTCGGTTTGTTCGCCGGCTGCGCATCCGAACCTGAATCGCATGTCGTTTCCGCGCCGCCGCCCGCCACGCCGGTCGCGCAGCAGTCGGGCACGCCGGTCGTGGTCACACAGCCGGCCACCAGCACCGCCCCGGCCGCGAATACGGTCGTGGTCACGCAATCCCCGCCCGCCGCCCAGCAGGAAGTCGTCACCGCGCGGCCTTCCTCCAATCACGTCTGGGTGGGTGGTTACTGGACGTGGCGCAACGATCGCTACGAGTGGGTCCCGGGCCACTGGGTGATTCCGCCCCGCAGCGGCGCAGTGTGGATCCCGCCGCGCTGGGCGCCCGAGAGCGGCGGCTACCGCTTCTACGAAGGCTATTGGGACTGACGCGGTCGAAAACGCAGCTCCTGGCTCAAGCGGCGCGGCACCTCGCGCCGCTTTTGTTTTGTGGCCGTTCGGGAGTTTTCCCGGATCAGCATCGGCGGCCCCCCGAAGGGCGTGGAGGGGCCTGCCAGACGTCACGATGAGTGGAGGCACGACGACCTCGCGGCGATCCATTGATGACGGAGCGGTGTCGATGAGCGCGTGGTTCTGCCCCGGCCCCGACGTTTGTTTTTGCCGTTGCTGGCCCTGCTGCTCGCGCTGGCAGGGACCGGTTGCAACACCGTGACCACAGGGACCGCGGGAGGGCGGGCCGGAAAACCCGTTACCACCACCGGTCGGGTGCTCTCGAGGGATGCCGTTCGTGAAAACGTTCCTGGTGTGATCATGGGAGATCGCGCCTACGCCGAGGTAAACAGCGCGTGGCTGCACGAATGGTATGACACGTTTCGCGCCGAGCTTTTCCGTCTTGGCATCGTGAAGTGGGACGGGCGCTTCGACTGCAATCGCTTCGCCGATGTTTACGCGGGCATGGCTCAAGCCTGGTTTTTCCGGGAGACATTTCACTCGAACATTCAGGCGCAGGCGCTCGCGCTCGGCCCGTTTTGGTATCAACGCGCGGACGGCTCTGGTGGTCACGCCGTGATCCAAGCGCTCACGGAGCGCGGCCGAGTCTTCATCGATCCGCAGACCGGGGGCGAAGTGGAGCTCAGCGTGCACGAGCGGATGAGCGCTTTCCTGCAATACTTCTGAGACCTGCTGAAACGCGTTGAGCGGCCGCGATCGATCCGTCATGCACGCGGCGATGCTCGCGATCACCGATCTGGCCAAATCCTTCGCCGCGCCCGACGGCCGCCGCAACGCGGTGCTTCGCATCCCCCAGTTTGGGCTGGCCGCGGGAGCGCAACTGGCGCTGCGCGGTGCGAGCGGCTCGGGCAAGACGACGTTCCTCCACCTCGTCGCCGGTATCCTTACGCCGGATACAGGTCGCGTCGTGCTTGAAGGGGTGAATCTCTCCGCCCTGCGGGAATCGCAGCGCGACCGGCTGCGGGCGGAGAAGATCGGCTACATCTTCCAAACCTTCAATCTGCTCCAGGGCTTCACCGCGCTCGAGAACGTCCAGCTCGGGCTCGCCTTCGGTCCGAAGGGTGCTGATCGGGACCATGCCCGCCACCTGCTTGAGCGGGTCGGGCTTGGGACGCGGCTTCACCATTTTCCGCGGCAGCTGTCCACCGGCCAGCAACAGCGCGTCGCTGTGGCGCGTGCGCTCGCCAACCGGCCCAAGCTCGTGCTGGCCGACGAACCCACCGGGAATCTCGACCGCCAGCATGCGATGGAGGCGCTCGCTCTCATCCGCAGCGTTTGCGCCGAAAGCAAGGCGGCGCTCCTCCTCGTCAGCCATGACGAGGAAGTGCTCAACCGTTTTGAGGATCGGCGCGACTTCTCCGAGATCAACCGCCTGCCATGACGCTGCTCCTTCTCGTTTACCGCTCGCTGCGCCAGCACGCGCTCTCGACGCTTGTCACGGCCGGGAGCATCGCCCTGGCCACCGGTTTGTTGCTCGCCGTCTGGGTGGCTAAGGAACAATCGCAGGCAGCGTTTGCCGCCACGGGCACCAGCTTCGATGCCGTTCTCGGGGCTCGAGGTTCGAAGCTCCAACTGGTGCTCAATGCCGTGTTTCACCTCGAAGCCTCGCCTGGCAACATCGCGTGGGCCGACTACGAGAATATCCGCCGGCATCCGGCGGTGAAACTCGCGCTTCCGATCGCCATGGGCGACAACCTGCGCGGCTACCGGCTGATCGGCACGCCGGCCGCCGAGTATCAGAAAGTCGAATACGCACCCGGGCGCTCCTACCGCGTCGCGCCGGGCGGCCGCATGTTTGCGGACGGAGCGCACGAGGCCGTCGTCGGCAGCTTCGTCGCCCAGCGCCTGAAGCTGAAGATTGGCGACACC
>JAEYQF010000148.1 GCA_023410155.1 Verrucomicrobiota bacterium
CCCGGCGCGGTGGAATGAAAAAGCCGCGGCGAAAACGCCGCGGCTTTGGAGGAGGGGAGTGTTCTCGCGATCTGTGTTTAGCGCAGCTCGAGCACGACCACGCTCTTGGCCGGCAGCGTGACGGTGAGCTGGTTACCCGAGAGTTTGGCCCCGTTGAAAGCAGCCGGCTTCACGCGATCGGCCTGGTCGATCGTGTTGTGCGCATTCATTGCCGCGGCGGTGAGCACGCTGCCGGTCACGTTCTTGGCGGTGAGGCCGTCAATGGAGCAGGTGAGGGTGACCGAACGGTTGGGATCAGCGTTGGTCAACGAGAGGTGGGTCGCCTTGCCGTCCGCGGCGCGTGTGGCGGAGGCGGAGACAGCGGGGATCGACTGATCTCCGAACTTGTAGTCGGGCGACTTGAGCTCGAGCGGGAGGACGGTCGCACCTTGGTGAACCTTGAACATGTCGAAGACCCAGAACGTGGGCGTGCGGGCCATGCGCGGACCGTCGGTGAGGATCATCGCCTGAAGCACGTTCACCATCTGCGCGATGTTGGTCATCTGCACGCGCTCGGCGTGCTGGTGGAAGATGTGGAAGTTGATCGCCGCGACGAGAGCGTCGCGCAGCGTGTTCTGCTGTTGGAGGAATCCGGGGTTGGAGCCGGGCGTCGGATCAGTCCAGATGCCCCACTCGTCGACGAGGAGTGCGACCTGTTTCTTCGGATCGTGGCGATCCATGATCTCGGTGTGCTTCTGGAGGAGCTCTTCCATGCGGAGCGTGTTGCGCAACGTGGAGAACCATTGATCTTCGGCGAAGTCGGTCGCGGAGCCCTTGGCGCTCCAGTTGCCGGTCGGGATCGTGTAATAGTGCAGGGTGGTGCCATCGAGGGGCGGCTTCGGGCCGGTCCAGGCGCGCATGCCCATCATGACTTCGGTCCAGTGGTAGTCGTCGCCGTTGGCGCCGCTGGCGATGCGGAAGAGTTTGTTGCCGGAGTAGTTCTTCACGAATGCGTCATACTGGCGGTAGAGGTCGGCGTAATACTCGGGGCGCATGTTGCCGCCGCAGCCCCAGGTCTCGTTGCCAAATCCGAAATACTTGATCTTCCACGGCTGCTCGCGCCCGTTGGCGCGGCGGAGGTTGGCCATCGGGGAATCGGCGTCGGAGGTCATATACTCGACCCACTCGACCATCTCCTGGACCGTGCCGCTGCCGATGTTGGCGTTGATGTAGGGTTCGGCGCCGATCAGCTCGCAGAACTCGAGAAACTCATGAAGGCCGAAGTGGTTGTTTTCGACCACGCCGCCCCAGTTGTTGTTGATCATCTTCGGACGCTGCTCACGCGGGCCGATGCCGTCTTTCCAGTGATACTCGTCGGCGAAGCAGCCGCCCGGCCAGCGGACGACGGGCACTTTCAAATCCTTCAACGCGGCGAGCACGTCGTTGCGGAAACCGCGGGTGTTGGGGATGGGGGAGTCGGGGCCGACCCACACACCACCGTAGATGCCGGTGCCGAGGTGCTCCGCGAATTGTCCGTAGACATTGGGGTTGACGACTGCACCTGGTTGATCGGCCCGCAGCTTGGCGGTGGCCGTCAACGTCTCGGGCGCGGCGAGCAAGGAGCCCGCCAGACAGAGTGAAGCGAGGGAGACGAGGAGGGTTTTCATGGGGGATTCGTGCGGCCGGCGTGGTTTGCCGACGCGAGTCGCTCACGTTTAGGACACGGGGGCGGTCGCTCAAGTGCATGCGGCCGGACAAATTGCAGGACGGTAATGTTGAGAAATGCCGGCAGGCGAATCGAGGTGGAAACCAGCGCACATGCGAGGCATCGAGCGCGGCGAACGAACGGGCGGCGCACGCCGCCGAAATTGAACGTTGCACCGGCCGGTGAGCCCGGGACTAAGTTCTGCTCCCCTGCTTATGGAAACGGCCCCAACCCCCAAGGGTGCACCTGGCGTGCGCCCGCCCTTCGAAATCTCCCGACGATCTTTCCTGCGCAGCTGCACCGTGGCGGCTGCGATGACAGGCTTGCCGCTTTGGTTCGTCGAGCGCCAGCAGGCTCGCGCGGAGGAGATCCGCGCAGGGAAGCGGGTGCTCTCGGCCAATGACCGGCCGCGCCTCGCGCTGATCGGCTGCGGCGGGATGGGCCGGGCGGATGCGGAGATCGCCCGGGAATTTGGCGACATCGTCGCCGTGTGCGACGTTGACGACGAGCACCGGGTCGCCGCGGTGGAGCAGTTCACCGCGGACGGTCGCGCGCCGGCCGCGTATGCGGATTTCCGCAAGCTGCTTGAACGCGACGACGTCGACGGCGTGCTGAACGTGACGCCGGACCACTGGCACACCTTGATCAACATCGCTGCGGCGCGCGCGGGGAAGGACATCTACAGCGAGAAGCCGCTCACGCTGACCGTCGACGAAGGCCGCCACGTGATTCGCGCCGTGCGCGAGAACAACGTCATCCTCCAGACCGGCACGCAGCAGCGGAGCAACCATCGCTTCCGTCTGGCGTGCGAGCTCGTGCGCAATGGCCGCCTCGGGCAACTGCAGCGCGCAAACGTGTGGCTGCCGGCGGGACTGCAGGAGGGGCCGTTCTCCGCGGCGCGCGTGCCGGCGGGGTTGAATTGGGATTTCTGGCAGGGGCCGGCGCCGGCGTTGGAATACGTTCCTGAGCGCTGCCACACGAAGTTTCGCTACTGGTATGAATACTCAGGCGGCACCATGACCGACTGGGGCGCGCATCATAACGACATCGCGTATTGGGCAGTCGGGTTGATCGCGCCGCGCGATGTGGTTGCGCGTCCGCTCTCGCAGCCCGTGCCGGGCGGCTACACGGCTTTCGCCGATTATGAGGTGCACTATCGCTACGATAACGGGGTCGAGCTGAACATCCAAACCACGCGCGACGACGACATTTATGGCGAGAAGACCCAAAAGCAGGGTCAGCATAACGGCATCCGCTTCGAGGGCACCGATGGCTGGATCTGGGTGAGCCGCCACGAAATCATCGCGAGCGATCCGGAGTTGCTGGCCGCACCGCTGCCGGAGGATGCCGAGCGCCTTTACCACAGCGACAGTCACATGGGGAACTTCGTGGAGTGCATGCGCACGCGGGCGCTCCCGATCTGTGATGTGGAGGTCGGCCACCGCTCGGCCAACATGTGCCACTTGGGAGCGATCTCGATGCGCACGGGCCTCAAGCTCACCTGG
>JAEYQF010000205.1 GCA_023410155.1 Verrucomicrobiota bacterium
GCGTGTAGCGGTAGTTGATGGTGCCGACGAACGTTTTGCCATCGCCCGAGATTCCGGTGGCTTGCGAATACCAAGCGTCGGAAGGCGTCGGAAAAAATTCGAAACCGCCCGAACGCGTCCATCGGTAGGACGAAGAGAAATCGCCGGGGTGTTGATAGCTACCCACGACGACGGACCCGTCGTCCGATACGCCGACTGCCGAAGTAGTGAATCCGCCGAGTCCCATGAAGGACATCTGAGCGTGAGCGGGCACGAAGATCATCGACGAGACGCAGGCCGCGATGGCAGCCGAGACTTTGCGAGCAGACCGGGGAGTGTTCATGGAGGTAAGCGACGGTGCAGCTTACCTCTTCCGCTGACCCCGAGCCTATCCGCTAACCAAGGCTGCTGGCATCATGGAAAGTCGCACGATGCGCCACTCGCCGCGCTCAGTCGTTGAACGACTGGCGTGAGTTCGTGGTGAGGTAGTCGCTGATCTCGTCGGCGAAGATCTGGCCGAATTCGGCCATCTTCTTTTCGCCCATGCCCGGGATGCTTTCCATCTGGTCGACGTTCTCCGGATACTCGCGCGCCATCGCACGGAGCGTGGTGTCGCCAAACACGATATACGCGGGGACCTTGCGCTCGTCGGCGAGTTTCTTGCGCAGGCCGCGCAAGCGACCGAAGAGGATTTCGTCGCACGCGATTTCGCCGGTGCGGCGCGTGACGCGCTTCGCCTTTGGCAGATCCATCGGCTTGGTGAGCGTAACCTTTTCGCGCGTGCGCAGGACGTTCATGCCGGCCTCGGTGAGTTCGAGCGTGGCAAACTCTCCCTCGGCGACCGCGACGTAGCCGAGTCGCATCAACTCGCGACCGACCGCCGCCCACTGCGGGCGCGAGAGTTCCGCGCCAATGCCGTAGGTGGTCAGCCGCTCGTGGCCCCAACGGCGAATCTTGTCGGTGTCGGCGCCGGTGAGCACCTCCACGATGTGATTCAGCCCGACGCTGAAGCGGCTGTTCTGCGCGATGCGGTAGATACAGGAGAGAAACTTCTGTGCCGCGATCGTGCCGTCGTAGGTCTCGCGCGGCTCGACGCAGTTGTCGCATGCGCCGCAGTTATCGAGCGGGAATTGCTCCCCGAAATACTCGAGCAGCTCCGCCCGCCGGCAGCCGGCGCTCTCGGCGTAGTGCACGATCTGGCGGAGCTGGTTGCGAGCGACCTGCTGCTCGCGCTCGTCGGTGATCTCGTCGAGGAAATGGGTCTGCTTCGCGATGTCCCCCGCGCTGAAGAGCAACAGGCAATCGCCCGGCAAACCGTCACGACCGGCGCGGCCGGTTTCCTGATAGTAGCCTTCGATGTTTTTCGGCAGGTCGTGGTGGATGACCCAGCGGACGTTGGGCTTGTTGATGCCCATACCGAACGCGATCGTCGCGCAGATGACGCGGGTGTCGTCGCGGAGAAACTGCTCCTGATTGCGCGCGCGCTCGTCGGCGTCGAGGCCGGCGTGATACGCGCGCGCGGAGAAACCGCGACCCGCCAAAGCTTCCGCCACACGCTCGGCCGCGGCGCGGCTCGCGCAGTAGATGATGCCGCTCTCGTGCTCTCGCTTGCGGATGAAGTCGATGATCTGCTTCGTCGGCTGATCCTTCGGCACGACGCGATACGTGAGATTCGGGCGGTTGAAACTCGCGACGAAGATCTGCGGCTCGCGCAGCTTCAGGTGCGTGACGATGTCGGCGCGCACGCGCTCGGTCGCGGTGGCCGTGAGGGCCATCATCGGCACGTCAGGCAACGCGGCGCGCAGTTTTGCGAGCTGGCGATACTCCGGGCGGAAATCGTGTCCCCACTCGGAAACGCAGTGCGCCTCGTCGATTGCGAGGCACGAGACGTTCCACGCCTTCAGGTTCTCGTGCCAGCCGTCGAGCATCAGTCGCTCGGGTGCGACGTAGAGCAGTTTGAACTGGCCGCGATGGAGTCCGCGCAAACGCGCGCGAGCTTCTTCGGCGCCGAGCGTGGAGTTGAGAAACGTGGCGGCAACGCCCGCGGCCTCGAGCTGATCGACTTGATCCTTCATCAACGCGATCAACGGCGAGACCACGACCGTGAGCCCCGGACGCGCGAGCGCGGGCAGTTGAAAACAAAGAGATTTGCCGCCGCCGGTAGGCAGGAGCGCGAACACGTCTTTGCCCGCGAGCGTGGCCGTGACGATCTCGCGCTGGAGCGGACGAAGCGCGTCGTAACCAAACGTGCGTTTCAGCAGAGCATCGAGAGAAACTGTCGCGGAAGCCGGCATCAAGGAGCCGGTGAATAAGGCGTCCCACGTCGCGAAACTCACGAAGAAAAATTGGCAAACGTGCGTGTGCGCGCCGCGGCACCGACAACCTCGCGCTCCGGCGCGCACTTAGGGACGAATCGAGCCGCACCTTGGCTCGACACGATCCGCACTGTGGCTCGACTCGGTGCGCACCTTGTCCCGAGTCGGGACGCACTTAGGCGCGACCTGGGACGGACCGGGGCTCGTCTCAGCGCGGCCTGAAGCACGGGCCCTTCCCCATGCTCGCTCCCGAGCTATGCGGCTGGAGACGCCAAGATCACATGTCTACTGATAGTTGACAGTTTGTCTTGGAGGTTCGGGACGCTGGGGTGGTGCGTGCGGGTGGAGAGAAGCGCGAGGCGGCGAATGCGAAGGGCCGCGGAGGGCCGTGTCATCGTGCGCTCTTCAAGCCGAGGAAGCGGGCGAGTTCCTGTTCGGCAGATTTGGTGGCGAAGCCGCGGCGAACTCGGCGGCTGAGGATCTGGAGTTTGCCGTCAGCGCGATCCGCTTTCGGGTCGACGTGGCCGACGAGTTCGGTGCCGGCGAGCACGGGGAGGGCGTAGTAGCCGCGAACGCGTTTCGCGGGCGGCGTGTAAACTTCCCACGTGTAGTCGAAACCCCAGAGGGTTTGTGTGACGCGGCGGTCGTAGATCAACGGATCGAGCGGAGCGAGGAGGAGGGGTTTCTCGATTTCGGATTCTCGATCCTCGATCTCTGCGGAGCCAGCCTCGCAGGCGGCGAGGAGTGGGGCATCTTCGCGGAGGCAGTGGAGCGTGGGGCAGCCCTCGATGACGATCGGTTGGACGAGATCGGCAACTTGCTTGAGTTCCTCGCGCTTCAAGAGGGCAAGGCGGCGTTGGCGGAGTTTAAGCGTCGCGAGCCAGCGCGCGGTGTCGGAGGCGGGTGGCGACGGTTGCGCGAGAATCTCGGCGGGGAGAATGCGTTCGGGAAGATTGTAAACGCGGCGCTGGTTGATGCGGTGCGAGATGAGGACGCGTCCGTGGAAGAAGAGTTTTTGCAGCGTGGCTTTCGCGAGCGTGGCGGCACCCCAGACTTGGCGGCCGCGGCGCTCGTCGGCGATGTCGTCGGAGGAGAGCGGGCCGCGGTGCGCGATTTCCTGAAGGATGTGTTCGGCGAGTTTCTTCTCGCGCGGAGTGAGTCGGCCGGACCACGCGCCGGAGGTGCGTGTGCGCTGTTTCATCGCGGCGAGCAGGTGTGGCCAGGCGTCGAGTGGGAAGGCGACAAGAATGTGTTGGCCGGGGAGGTGATGCTCGAAGGCGCTGCGCTGCGCGGGCGGCAGCGGCGCGTCGGCTGTGCCGTGGAGGTGGCGCATGAGGTCGCCCTCGCAGTAGCTGGCCACGCGGTTGCGCAGGATGAGATCGTGCATGCGTCCGCAGACGTTGATCGGGTCAATTTGCACGAACCCGTGGTGCGCGAGAACGGTCGCGAGGTCGGGCGCGGGTTGATCGAGCAACAGTCGGGCGCGGGCGAAACGGCGCGCGGCTGAGGGCGAAACGTGAAGCGCAGGTGGCACGAGGGCCGCCAGTCCAGCGCGGCAGCGGCAGGTGTGAA
>JAEYQF010000218.1 GCA_023410155.1 Verrucomicrobiota bacterium
CCCCCGGCGCGCGCCGGTAAGCAGTCTGGTGTGCCGGGCCGGGCCACCCGGGCCTGCGATCCCGAGAGAGAACCGCCAGAGCGGCGTGGCGCTCCGACGAGCCTCGCGCGTTTCCGGCATGGGTTTACCTCCCTCGCTCTCGGTCGCGTTCTGACCCGGCACCCAGCGATCGAATCCCTCCCGCTCCAAGAGCGAGAAGGGGTCCCGACACCCCCGTTTTTTCCGTAACCGCACCAAAACACAACGTCATATAATATATGACATTGTATTCGTCGTCTCGACGGCGGAGAGCGGCGGGCGGGGGGCGGGGTGCGACCGTGGCTTGACGGGCTCCGGGGCCGGTGGCCACCGTGCTGCGATGTCTCCTTCGAGCGGCACAAAACCGTTTCCATGGGTGAAACTCGCTGCGCTGGCCATCGTGGGGCTCGGACTCGCGGTGCTGCTTTTGCGCGGATTCGACGTGCGTGGGCTCGTCGATCAGTTGCTCGCCGCCATCCGCTCTGCCGGGCCGGTTGCGTTTTTTGTCGCGATGGCACTGCTGCCGGCGGTCGGAGTGCCGATTCTCACTTTTGCGCTCACCGCCGGACCCGTGTTTGGGGATCGCCTGGGGCTGCCGCTGGTGCTGGCGCTTTCGCTGGCCGCCGTGACCGTGAACATCGTGCTCACATTTTTTCTGGCGCGCGGGGCTTTCCGGCCGCTGCTCGTGTGGCTGTTTGCGCGGCTCGGCTATCGGCTGCCGCAGGTCGACCCGAGCGACGAGACCGGCTTGATCGTGATCGTGCGGGTGACGCCGGGGGTGCCTTTCCCGGTGCAAAACTATCTGCTTGGCCTGTCGGGAGTGGGATTCGCGCGCTACCTCTGGCTCTCGATCGCAGTCGCGTTTGTTTATCAGACGGGCTTCGTTCTGTTCGGCGACGCGCTGTTGCAGGGCCGAGCCAAGGTGATCGTGCTCGCGGTGAGCCTGCTCGTCGCGGCGACGGCTGCGACCCAACTCCTGCGCCGGCACTATCGGAGAAAGGGACGGACTACGTGAGAACGCGTGAGGAATCTTTGGCGGAGGGCGACAGCGATCGGGTGGAGTCGGTCACGCAGTTCACCCGGCGCGTGAAGACGCTGCTCGAAACCGGCATTCGGCCCGGCTGGGTGCGCGGCGAGGTATCCAATGTTCGGATGCAGGCGAGCGGACACGTTTACTTCTTGCTTAAGGACGCCGGCGCGCAGCTGGGCGCGGTGCTGTTTCGCGGGGATGCGCTCCGACAGTCCGTGAAGTTGCGCGACGGCCTGCAGGTGGTCGTTTACGGCGAGGTGAGCCTCTACGAGGCGCGCGGACAGTATCAGCTCATCGTGCGTGCGGTCGTGGACGACGGCGAAGGGCGGCTGCAGCGGGAGTTCGACGCGTTGAAGAGGCGGCTCGGCGAAGAGGGGCTTTTCGATGCGCAGAAGAAACGCGCGATTCCGCCGATGCCGGCGACCGTGGGCTTCATCACCTCGCCGACCGGTGCGGCGGTGCAGGATTTTCTGCGCATCCTGAAACGTCGCGGTTGGCGGGGACGCGTCATCGTGCTCCCGGCGAAAGTGCAGGGCGAAGGCGCGGCCGCGGAGATGGCGGCGATGCTCGAGTTCGCGCAAGCGCTCCAAATCTTCGACCTGCTTGTGATCGGCCGCGGCGGCGGGAGTTTGGAAGATCTGTGGGCGTTCAATGAAGAACCACTCGTGCGCGCAGTCGCGGGGTGTCGCGTGCCGATCATTTCCGCAGTGGGGCACGAGATCGATTTCTCGCTCTGCGATTTTGCTGCCGATGCCCGCGCCGAAACGCCGAGTGCGGCGGCGGAGTTGATCTCGAGCAGCTTCGTGGCCTGTGCCGATCGCGTCGCGCAAGCCGGTGAAGCGATGACCGTGCTCGTCGAAGGCGCGGCCGCGCGCGCCCAGGCGGAGCTCGATCACGCGCGTTCGCGGCTGCGGTTGCTCTCGCCCTCGGCGCTGGTGGAGCGGGGCTATCTGCGGGTGGACGATCTCACGAATCGTCTCGGAGCGGCGTTGCGCCACGCGGTGCACGATCGCCGCCAGTCGCTCGGCGAAACGCGGGCCATGCTGGCTCAGCGTTCACCGGAACGGCGGGTGCAGATCGAGTCGCATCGACTGCTCGCGCTCTGGAAACGTCTGCAAGCGGCGAGCCCGTCTTCGGTGCTCAATCGCGGCTTCGTGATCCTGCGCGACGAAGCGGGTAAACCCTTGCCCCGGAAAAAGGACGTTTCACCCGGACAAAAGATCGCCGCGGAATTCGGCGACGGCACGTTGCCGCTACGAGCGGAGTGAGCAACCGCCTCGAGGGCGGCGACGCATAACGTAACTTATCAGGTTGCTCTCTAGGGAATGGGCCGGTGCTTGCTCAGGAGCTTGGCGGCGATGGCGGCTCGCTTGGGTCCATCGAGGATCCCGACCCATGCCGCACCAGCGTGCGACGTGGTGCGGACCGGGTCGCGACGTGGTGCGTGCCGTGTCCCGACCGTGCGCGGTCCTTGGCTCGACTCGGGCCGCACCCTGGCGCGACTCGGGTGGAATAATCGCGCGGCTGTGTTACTCTGAGAGGTGACCGCCCGCTTTTGATTCGCGTTCATTGGCGTCCATTCGCGGTTCAAAAACGAATCACTGAGAGAAAACATGCTCCTCCGAATCCTCATCCCTTTTTGCGTGCTCGCGGCGACCGCCGTGGGGGAGACCCCTATGAAAAACACGAATCCGAATTCCGTGCCCAACGACGATCCGGCCGCCTGTGCCGTCGACGGTGAAAAGTCGGCCTGCGGTCTCCCGTCCAACGTTGTCATCGACATGAGCAAGACGAAGGTGCAGCGCACCGACGCCGAGTGGAAAGCGCTGCTCACGCCGATGCAGTATCGCGTGGCCCGTCAGCAGGGCACCGAGCGGCCGTTTGCGAACGAATACTGGGACCATCACGAAGACGGCGTTTATTTCTCCGTGTGCAGCGACACGCCGCTTTTCGACAGCCGCGACAAGTTCGAGAGCGGCACGGGTTGGCCGAGCTTCACGAAACCGATCGAGCCCGCGTTCGTGGGCGAAACGCGCGACACGAGCTACGGCATGATTCGCATCGAGGTGCACTGCTCCGTCGACGGCGCGCATCTTGGCCACGTGTTCGACGACGGCCCGCGCAGCAAGGGTGGTTTGCGCTACTGCATCAACAGCGCCTCGCTCCGCTTCATGCCGCGCAAGGACTACGAAGCCTGGGTCGCGAAAAATCAGGGCACGAGCGTGGCGGCGAAGTGAGCGACGTCGCGCGCGCCGTTTAGTCGCATCTCTCAGGTGGAGCCCGGCGTCATCGCCGGGCTTTTTATTTCACGAGCGACGCCGGGCTCGTCGCGGGAACGCGTGCTTACAGCTGCAGCGTCTTCAGCTCGATGAGGCCGTTCATCATCAGCACGACGTTTTGCACCATCGTATCCGGCGGACAGGAGTAGCGCACGCGATCGCGAATGTAGGTGATCTCCTCGATGGGCAGTTGCCGCAGCTCGTCGTTGATGAGTTTGAGCAGCTCGTCGTCCCACATGTCCGGTGGACGTGAGGCGAGCGTCTTGAGCAGCTTGCGGGTTCGTGGAGTGGGAGACGGCACAACCTCACACGCGTTGCACCGCTCGGCGTCACCGTCAAACGCGCGATGCGTTGTCCGTTTGCGAGACGGCCATTCGTGGAAGAAATGAAACATCCTCTCATTCCTCGAATCCGATTCCTCAACCTCCACGCCCATGAAAAAGCTGACCCCGAAAAACACGATTTGCCTCTGGTTCGACAAAGACGCGCTCGAAGCCGCGCGCTTCTACGCCGCGACGTTTCCCGACAGCGAAGTGACGAACATTTTTTATGCGCCCACCGATTTCCCCTCGGGCAAGGCGGGCGACGTGCTCACGGTCGAGTTCACCGTGTGCGGCGTGCCGTGCATCGGTCTCAACGGCGGCCCGGCATTTGAACAGACGGAGGCGTTTTCTTTTCAGATCGCCACCGACACGCAGGAGGAAACCGACCGCTACTGGAACGCGATCGTGAACAACGGCGGCCAGGAGAGCGCGTGCGGCTGGTGCAAAGACCGCTGGGGCCTCTCGTGGCAAATCACGCCGCGCGTGTTGACCGACGCGCTCGCCGCCGGCGGCGAAGAAGCCAAGCGAGCCTTCGCCGCGATGATGGAGATGGGCAAAATCGACATCGCAAAAATCGAAGCCGCCCGCCGCGGCGAGTAAGGGCGAAGAGGCGAGCGTCTCTTCCCGGGCTTACCGGCCCACAGGTAAACGGGCTGTGCTGGCGACGGGTTGGCCGTTCTCAATTGCAGGCAGAAATAGCCACGTTTCTAGATCGCGGCGGAACACATTGTTGAGCGGCGAGAAGGGATCGTTTTCGACCGAAGCGTCAGTGACGCGGCCGAACTCGTCGACCGTTAGGATAAACGTCATCCCGTCTTGGGGAACGAACTGTGCGCGTTCCGCAGCGATCGCGGTCAGATACGGCTGCAAAGAAGCATTTCCAGAACCGGCCGCTTGTTGATGCTGGAGGACGGCGAGTCGATGGCGGCTGCGAAGACGGACCGGCGACTTTTCGTCGAGGAACGGGAACAGCTGCTCGCACTTGTCCAGCACCGTGCCGGGGCCGAGAAAGTTATCACCGTCGTAGGAGTGAAAAAGCAGATCGCCTCTGCGAGTGACTGCCACGAGGCAAGGGATGCCGCGAGGTTTCCAGCGGTTCAGCGAAGGGGCCTGCGCGCCGAACCGCAACATGAGCCACGGCATGGCCTTCTCGCGAAAATATTTCTCGGCACTGTGGATGTCCTCGTCCCAGGAGATCATGATGAGTTCGAAAACCCCCGGCCACTGTCGCTGCATGCGCTCGTAGGTTCGCGTGAGCCTGGGGAGGAAGCGGTGACAGGGGCCGCACCAGCTCGCGGAGAAATAGAAGAGGTAAACGTCAGGCTCGCGACGATCGCCTAGCGTGTAGGGGATAACTTTCCCATTTTGGAGCACACGAAGATCCTTCCGCACTTCGCGAGCAATGGGCGAGGCGGATGTGGCGAACAGGCTGGGCGCAGAGTGACGCGCGGCTTCAAAAGCAGCGACGCGCTGGAGTTGCTCGTCCGTCAAACTGTCGAGCGCAACCAACCCGGTGTGCCTTCTGCCCGAGATGAGCGCGAGTCCGCCATAAAGCTCCACGAGCCGCCCCTCGAAAGAGGAACCATCGGCCCGTCGCCAGGATTCGGATTTCGGCGCAGCGAAGGCGGGAGTGATCGAGATGAGTGCAAGGGCAAGGCCGACGATGGCGCAGGTTCGCTTCGGCAACGAGGTGGAGAACATCACTTGGCTCCGGAGAAATTGAGTTTGCCGCGACACACAGGATAGCGCGAGCAGCCCCAGAATTGTTCGCCGGATCGAAGGCCTCGTTTCGCCGTGCGCAGGACCATGCTCGCTCCACATTCCGGACACAGCACCGCATGCGCCGCGGCCGGCGGCGTGACCGGTTGGGCGGGGCCCGCTTGAACTTCGCGCACCAGTGCGAGCAGGGCAGGGCCGTCGATCAGCTCCAGAGGTTTTCCGAGGGCGAAGTCCTGTGCTTCTCGAGTGAACTTTCCCGAAGTGATGACGAGCGCGGCGTCTGCTCGCTCGTGCATCATGACTCCGAAGATTTCTCGGACCACGGTGATCCCCACACTGCCGGACCGCCACTGCTTACATTGCACTAAGGTGGTTCGTCCTTCGCGGCGCAGGATCAAGTCGATACCTCCGTCTGCTCCCCCAGGCGTCAGTGGCTGTTCAACGGTGTATCCGCGCCGCCTATACGCTTCGCCGACGAGTCGTTCAAGGTCGTGCCAATGGAGCTGTCGAAGCGTCTTCAAGCTCGTTTGCTCCTCTACGATTTGTGCGTTTCGACGTCGCACGAGGACGGAGAGGGCCGCGACGAGTGCGAAGCCGCTCGCGATCGCCCAAGGAGTCCACCAGAGACCCGCTGCAAGGGCGGTGTTGAAGGAGCCGCCAGCTGCAAGATGGCGACGCATCACCTCTGTAGCTATGGCCGCTCCTACTCCGATTCCTGTGGAAACCCACCACGGTAGCTGAATCAAAACTTCAAGGGCCGAAGGTGAGCGGCGAGACATATGGCGCGAGGACCGCAGTTTGGGAGGTTAAGAGCCGAAATTGAAGAGCGGGACTGGCTCCGCGAGGCACACTGGAGTTCGTGCATCAGCGCCGAGGCAAACGAGGCCGCGGAGAGATGTAAACGTGGGAAACCCGGGAAAATGTCCCGCCTGCGTTTGTGGCGAGGGACGGGATAGGCGCAAAAAAAAGCGCTCCGCACGGGAGGTGCAGAGCGCGGAGGGAAGAGGTTTTTGGGCCGAGGCTTCGTTTCGTCCTCGTCTTCTACTCGTTCTCTAACCGCTCACGTCGCGGTCGGGGAGAGCGAGAAAGAGAACGAAGAACGAGAACGAGCGGGAGGCGGAGCTTAGGCGCGGGGGAATTTCACCCACTTCGCGCCGGCCTTGCTGCTCTTCACCACCGTCTCGATGAAGGCCATGCCGGCGATGCCGTCGTCCACCGTCGGGAAGTCGTATCCAGTTTTCGGAGACTTGCGGCCGGCGATCTGGTCGGCGATCGCGGTCGCGGCCGAGCGATACACGTTGGCGAACGCTTCGATGAAGCCCTCGGGGTGGGCGAAGGGTGTGCGGGTGGCGTTCTTCGCGGCGTCGGAGAGGTAGCTGTTGCCGCGGCGATGCACGAACGGCGGGGCGTCGGCGCGTTTGAAGACGAGCTCGTTGGGGTTCTCTTGATACCACTCGAGCGAGCCCTTCGTGCCGTAGACGCGGATGTTGAGGTTGTTCTCGTCGCCGTTGGAGATTTGCGAGGCGTAGAGAATGCCTTTGGCGCCGCCTTCGAAACGGATGAGGCAGTTGCCGTCGTCGTCGAGCGGGCGGCCGGGGATGAAGGTCGAGAGCTCGGCGCAAATTTCGTCGATCTCGAGGCCGGTGATGTAGCGGGCGAGGTTGTGCGCGTGCGTGCCGATGTCGCCCATGCAGTTGGAGACGCCGGAGGTGTTGGGGTCCATGCGCCAGTTGGAGATCGAGCCGTCCTTGGCGGATTCGAGCGCGGTGATGGCGTAGCCCTGCGGATACTCAGCGACGATTTTGAGGATCTTGCCGAGCTTGCCGGTGCGCACCCACTCGCGCGCTTCCTTCACCATCGGGTAGCCGGTGTAGTTGTGCGTGAGGGCGAAAACTTTTCCGGTTTTCTGGACGATCTCGCGGAGCTTGAGGCCTTCCTTGCGGGTGAAGCAGAGGGGCTTGTCGCATACGACGTGGAAGCCGGCTTCGAGAAACGTCTTCGCGACGGCGAAGTGCGTGTTGTTGCGCGTGACGATCGAGACGAAGTCGATGCGCTGGTCGGCGGGCAGCGCGGCCTCGGCTTTGGCCATCTCCTCGTAGGAGCCGTAAACGCGCGAGGGATCGAGGAAGAAATCTTCGCCCGAAAGCTTCGATTTTTTCGGATCGGAGGAGAAGCAGCCGGCGACGAGGTCGATCTCGCCATCGAGGCGGGCGGCCATGCGGTGGACGGCGCCGATGAAGGCACCACGGCCGCCACCGACCATGCCCATACGGAGTTTGCGGTTCAGTTTCATGGTGAGGGAGGAGGGTGAGGAACGGAAAAGTTGAAAGGTGAAGGTTGAAAGTTGAAAGCGGGTCAGCGGGGGACGGAGAAGTTGAGAGATGAGAGTTGAGGGTTGAGAGCTGGACTGCGCAGGAGGACGGGATCGAGGGACCGGTCTCTCAACTCTTAGCTTTCAATTCTCAACTCGGGCCGCGAGCCGGGTCCGCGGCCCGACTGCATCAGAGCGCGACGGGTTTTCCTGTGGCGGCGGATTTGTAGGCGCCGTCGATGATCTTCATGAGCGACACGGCTTGGTCGGGCGTGTTCAGCGGCTTCTCGGTGCCCTCGAGCGTGCGCACGAAGTTCATCGCCGAGCGCACGCGGCCCATCGTCTCGTCGGGCGAGATCACGATCGCGCGGTTCACCTGGCGGCCGTGCTCGACGGTGTAGAGTTCGCTCGTGTCGACGGCGGTGGCGTCGATGCCGTCGACGCCGAAGAGGCGCTGCACCATGCCGCCGGCCTTCGTGCCTTGGAACACGACGGAGACTTCTTCGCGCTTGTTCATCTCGGCCCACGAGACCTGGAAGGACATCGTCTGGCCGGTCTTGAACGTGACGAAACCGTGGCCGGCGGATTCGACGTCGGTGGCGCCTTTGGCGACGTCGGGGATGCCCCACGGACCTTTGAAGGTTTTGTCGGTGATGTGATCGTCGTAGGTCTTGGCGAGCACGTGCGCGGGCTCGGGATACCCCATGAAATAGAGGCCGAGATCGATCATGTGCAGCAGGTCGATCATGGGACCGCCGCCGGAAAGCGCCTTGGTGGTGAACCAGCCGCCGAAACCGGGGATGCCGGCGCGGCGAATCCATTTGGTCTGGCACGAGTTGATCGTGCCGACCGTGCCGGCGTTGATGTAGTCCATCATCGCGTAGCTCTCGGGACGCGCGCGGTTGTTGAAATTGAACATCAATGTGCGCTTCGCCTTTTGCGCCGCGGCCTGCATCTGGAGCATCTCGCGGGCGTTGAGCGCGGGCGGCTTCTCGCAGAAGACGTGCTTGCCGGCTTTCAGCGCCTGGAGGGAGAGCGGCGCGTGAAATTTGTTCGGCACGATGACCGACACCGCGTCGAGCTCGGGCACGCTGCGGAGCATCTCGGCGACATCGCCGAACACGCGGCCGATACCGTGACGCTGCGCGGTTTTTTCCGCGGCCGCCTGATTCACGTCGGCGAGGGCCACGATGTCCGCGCCCGCGGCCCGAAAGCCCGTGGCGTGATAATTGACCATGCCGCCGGCGCCGATGATTCCGATTTTGATGCTCATGTTTTTGGGGAGCTGAGAGCTGAGGGCTAAGAGCTGAGAGTGAGGAAGGCGCAGAAAAGACGCGCGGGAGCGTCCGAAGATGCTCGCGCGCGTCCGATTACCAGGCAGCAGCGCCTACTGGTTTTCTTTGTCGAAGGCGGCGTCGAACGCGACGGTGCTCGGGGCGAAGTCGATCTTGCGGACAAACGCGGCCGCTTCGGTGCCGCCGTGCACGCGATCCATGCGGATGTCTTCCCACTCGACGGAGAGCGGGCCCTTGTAGCCGACGTCGTTGAGCGCGACGATGATCTCCTCGAAGTTGATGTCGCCGTGACCGAGCGAGCGGAAGTCCCAGTAGCGGCGCGGATCGCCGAAATTGGTGTGGCCGCCGAAGACGCCGGCTTCGCCCGTGCCGTGACCCCACCAGACGTCCTTCATGTGGGCATGATAGATGCGGTTGCCGAGCGCACGGATGAACTTCACGTAGTCGACGCCCTGGTAGCCGAGGTGCGACGGGTCGTAATTGAAACCGAAACGCTTGTGGTTCTTCACCGCGGCGAGAGCCCGCTGCGCACTGGCGATGTCGAACGCGATTTCCGTCGGGTGAACCTCGAGCGCGAAGTTGACGTTGTATTTCTCGAACTGCTCAAGGATCGGGCCGAAGCGTTTGCCGAAGTCTGCGAATCCATTTTCCCAATACGCCTGCGTGGTCGGCGGAAACGCATAGATCGAGTGCCAGATCGAGGAGCCGGTGAAACCGTTCACGACCGCGGGGAAATCGTCCTTCGCGCCGCGGCCGGGCTTCGCATCGAGAAACGCGCGGGCGGCTTTCGCGGTGAGCGCGAGACGCTTGGCGGCGCGGCGGCGGACGCCCTCGGGATCGCCGTCGCCCCACACGTCGGGCGGCAGGATGGCCTTGTGGCGCTCGTCGATCAGGTCGCACACGGCTTGGCCCACGAGGTGGGCGGACACGGCGAAGCACGTGAGCCCGTGATCCTGGAGAAGCGCCCATTTTTCCTGGACGTATTTCTTGGAACTCGCGGCGGCCTCGACGTCGAAATGGTCGCCCCAGCAGGCGAGTTCGACGCCGTCGTAGCCCATTTGTTTTACGAGCGGCGCAAGTTTCTCGAGGGGAAGATCGGCCCATTGGCCGGTGAAAAGCGTGACAGGTCTCGGCATACGTTGAGGGGGTTGTGACTGACGGAGAACAGTCTCCAGACTCGCGCCGGGGTTGCACGTGTCGCAACACGAAACTCCGATTTCGAGCGAGGGAGATGAAGGGTGTGCGCGGGCGCTGGTGTTGTTCCGGGCAACAACAAACGCCCATGAAAACCTTCGCCCTCCTCCTCCTCGCCACTTTGCTTGCGGCGCCGGTTGCCGCGCAGGTGGGCAGCTCCGATTACACCCCGATGAAGGTCATCCAGACCGACCGGGTGATCTTCCCTCGCCGCGCACTCGATGTCGGCATCACCTCCGGCGACGCGGTCGTCGCCGTGCAGATCGATGCCGACGGCAAGCTCACGGACAGCCTGGTGGTGCAGTATTCGCATCCGGCGTTTGGCGAGCGGGCGGCCGATGTCGTCAAACGCTGGCGCTACGAGCCTGCCGTTCTGAAAGGAGAGCGGCGGGGCGCGATCGCCGAGCTGGCCTTCGAGTTTCGCAACGAGGGCATCGTGCTCGTCGAACTCTCAGGCGGGATCTACATCGAGCAGCGCCGCTATCAGCTCGGACCCGGCTCCTTCCGCTACAGCGCGTGCAGCATGCGCGACCTCGATCGCATCCCCACGCCGCGCAAGATCGTGAAACCCGACTACCCGCTCGGCCTCGCCGGCGGCAAGGCCCGGACCGTGTCGATCGACTTCTACATCGACGAGGCGGGGCGCGTGCGCCTGCCGGCCGTGAGCGTCGCGACCAGTCGCGAAAACGACACGCTCGCCACACTCGCGCTCAACGCGGTGACCCAATGGGAGTTCGAGCCGCCGGTCTCGAAGGGCCGGCCGGTGCTCGTGCTGGCGCGACAGGATTTCAACTTCGAGGCGAAACCGGAAATCGAAGCGGCGAAGCTCGAAGTCGAAGAATAGCCGGCAACAGGTGTATGTGTGTGTAAG
>JAEYQF010000274.1 GCA_023410155.1 Verrucomicrobiota bacterium
CTTCTAAGGTCGCGCCGCGCGGGGCAAACATCACTTGGCCGCCGACAGCCGGAAGAGCGCCACGTCGTGCGAGTCCACCCGCAGCGTGAGCGGTTTCGTGGTGTCGCCCGCGCTCTTCTTGGCCCACACATCGCGCACCTGGCGATGGCCGCCGATCGTCCACAGGCGCTCCCACTCGATCGTGAGATCCTGCGCGGTCGTGCTCGTGTTGAGCGCGGCCACGGCCCACTCGCCGTCGCTGAGTTCCTTGACCCAAAGCTCGATGTTCTTCGAAGGGTTCTTCAGCGCGCGGAAGCCCTGTTTGCCAGCTTTGTCCTGATTGATCGCGATCGCTTCCTTGTCGGTGAGGATCGCGCGGATCTCCGGGGTCATGTGACGCACGTCGTTACCCGCCATGAGCGGCGCGGCGACCATGCACCACATCGAGAAATGACCGCGCGATTCGGCGACGGTGAGGCCTTCATTGCCCACCTCGAGCATGTCGGGATCGTTCCAGTGCCCCGGTCCGGCGAACTTGTTGATACCGTCGGCGCCGACGTTGGTGACGGCGTCGGTCTGCGTGTCGAGGAGCACTTTCCAGCCGGCTTCCCAGCCTTTGCGTCCGTCGAACGAGTCGTAGATGTCGCCCGTGGTCCGCCAGAGATGACCGATCGGCTCGGCCCACTCCCACGGCTTGTTCTGGCCCCACTCGCAGAGGCTGAACACCACCGGGCGGCCCGCCGCGCGGAGGGCTGCGCTCATGCGCGAATAGGCGTCGCGCGCGTCGGCAGTGCCATGATCACACCAGTCATACTTCAGATAATCGACGCCCCAGGAGGCGAACGTCCGCGCGTCCTGGAACTCGTGGCCCCAGCTGCCCGGATATCCGCCGCAGGTGGTCCGGCCGGCGCAGCCGTAAATGCCGAATTTGAAACCCTTGCTGTGCAGGTAATCGCCCAGCGCCTTCATGCCGCTGGGGAATTTCTCCGGATCGGCGACCAGATTACCATCCTTGTCTCGCTCCTTCAGCGACCACGTGTCGTCGATGACGATGTAGATATAGCCGGCGTCGCGCATGCCATTGGCGATCATCGCCTCGGCGGTTTCGCGCACGACCCTCTCGTTGATGTGGCTATGGAACGTGTTCCAACTGTTCCACCCCATGGGCGGAGTGAGGGCCAGGCCCTCGAACTTTTGCGCCAGCGCCGTGCCGGCAAGGAGCAGACCGAGTGCGATACGGATGAGGGATTTCATGAGCGGATGGGAGTGACGGACAACAATCGAAAAAGTCGCGAACGACGTCCCGTTACCCGCGCATTGTCGCCGGGCGCGCGCCTGCTGTCCATGCGACGCTTGCTCGCGTGATTGAGATTCTTGTCCGCGGCCCGGGTCGGGACGCTGCGCGGATCGGGTCGCGCCAAGGTGCGGACCGGGTCGCGCCTCGAAGCGGCATGGGGCGCGACCCAGTGCATCCAGAGACTGGATACCACGTCTCAGCCAAAGAAAAAGGCGACCACACGGGTCGCCTTGAAGGGATAGCTGCGCCTGAAGCGCGATCAGAATGGGACGTCTTCGTCGAGGTTCTCGGCCGCGGGCGGGCGGGCACTCGCCTGACGCGGCGGAGGGGAAAAACGCTCCGGCGTGCTCTGGTCGAAGCTCTCGCCACCACCCTGCCCGCCTTCGCGCTGGCCACTACCGAGGAACTGGAAGCCTTCGAGGACGACCTTCAGCTTGCTGCGCTTCTGCCCGCTCTGCTTGTCCTCCCACTGGTCGAGCTTGAGGCGACCTTCGACGAAGAGCGGACGGCCCTTCGTGCAGTATTTGGAGATGGTCTCCCCTTGTTTTCCCCAGGCTTCGACATCGACAAAAGTCGTCTCGTCGCGCGTGGCGCCGCTCTCGTCCTTGAACTGACGATTGACCGCGAGCCCGAACTGGCAAATGGCCGTGCCCTTCGGCGTGACCCGCAGCTCGGGGTCGCGCGTGAGGTTGCCGATGAGGTAAACTTTATTGAAGTTGGCCATGGTTCGGAGAGCCGCTCGGACCGGCTTTAGACGGCCTGGACGAACGTGCGATAAACGCTGCCGTTGAGGCGGAGGCGCTCCTTCAGCTGCGCGGGCGTCGCGGCGGGCGCGGAGAAGGTGATCTGCACGTAGTTGGCGCCGGTGAGCTTCTTGTCGGTCACGCGGGTGAAGTCACGCTTGCCGAGGTTTTCGACGGAGGTGACCTGACCGTTGACGGCGGCGATTTCGTTCTTCACGCCATCGATGAGTTGTTCGATGGAGTCTTCCTTGCCGCGATTATCGAGGATAAAGGTGGCGCGGTAGTTGCGGGAGGTGGCGTTCATGGGATGTCTCTGCGATTAAGTTGGTTCATGGCCGCGTCGGCGCCGCGAGAGAGCAGCAGGTCGAGGCCGGAGAGATAGTGATCGAGTTGTCGATTGACGAGTGCGTTCTGGTCTTCGGTAAATTTCCCGAGGACGAAGTCCTTGAGGTCCATCTGAGGTGGGTGCTTCGGACCGATCCCGAGGCGGTAACGGACGAAGCCGGGGCCGACGTGTTCGAGCAGGCTGGCGACTCCGTTGTGGCCGCCGGCGCTGCCGGTGACGGACACCTTCACAAGCCCGAGATCGATCGTGAGATCGTCGTAGATCGCGACGGTCTCAGCTGGCTCGAGCTTGTAGAAGCGCATCATGGCTCCGACCGCGCGACCGCTCTCGTTCATGAACGTAAGCGGTTTCACGAGGTAACAGGGGCCATGGCCGGGCCGATCCCAACGAGCAACCTCAGCGTTGAACTGGGAGGACGTTTTCCACGAGAGGCCACGTTTGGCAGCCCAGGCGTCGAGCACGATCCAGCCGAGATTGTGGCGGGTGGCCGCGTATTCGCGGCCAGGATTTCCCAGGCCGGCGACCAGCGAGATGGACATGACT
>JAEYQF010000302.1 GCA_023410155.1 Verrucomicrobiota bacterium
GTTTACAGCCGCACAGCGCGCCGATGGAGATGTTGTTTTACCGCGGCACGCAGTTTCCGGCGCGTTACCGCAACAAGGCTTTCGTCGCGCTGCACGGCTCGTGGAACCGCGCAAAGCCGGTGGGCTACAAGGTTGTGACGATCGAGTTCTCGTCGAGCGGCGGCGCGCGGGCGCGCGATTTCCTGACTGGCTTCTATCTGCCCGAGACGAATGCCCATTTCGGCCGGCCCTGCGGCATGGCCGAGGCGCCGGACGGCTCGCTCTTCCTGAGCGACGACAGCGGCGGCGCGATTTATCGGATCACGTATCGGCGGAAGTGATACGTAACGGCTCCCCTCCGCCCTGTCGGTGAGTGACACGAAGAGCGCGAGGGTGCGGCTCGGCCGGGGAAAAAATTAAGGGCGCGAGCTCTCGCCCGCGCCCTCCACACACATTTCCCTTTCCACGAACCAAAGAACACCCGGATCCATACCCGGGTAAGTGTTATCTGCCCTTGCGTGCCTTCTTCTTGAGCGCCGGCACTATCACGACCGGACAGGGCGCTTTCAGCAGGACGCCGTGCGTCGTGCTGCCAACCAGGAGATCGTAGAAGGCGGTGTGTCCGTGCGAACCCATCACGATGAAGTCCGCGCTGACTTTTTCCGCCTGCTTGAGGATGTTCGGCACGGGGGCTCCGGTGAACTGAAGCGTATCGGCCGGGAGGCCTTCTGCTTCTAGTTTCGCCTGCAACTGTTCCAGTCGCTTGGAGGCCGCTTTTTCGCCGACCGTCACGATCTCGCCAAGGTTTTCAATGAACGGACTGAACTCGCTGGTGATCACTGGCGGCTGCATGATATGCAACAGCACCACCCGCCCGTCCAACGCCCGAGCGAGCGCACCGGCTTGACTGACGACCGGCTCGGTGATGCCGGAGAAATCGACCGGGGTAAGGATCGTTTTCACAGGGACAGTGTGCCACTTCCGCGCGCAAGTGGCTACGCGGCGATTGCCAGACTGTGAGCACATTTTGGCGGGATGTTTTCCCCGCGGATTTCACTCCGCCTCGGCCTGGCTCAGCAGCGGCGCAAAGGGCTCGTCTTCCGCGATCAACCGGGTGACGTCCGCCGACGCGTCGCCCGCACTCAAACTCCCGAGGGTGCGGCGGCGAAGATCCTCATCGGCGATCAGTCGCGCCAGCAAGCGCCCACACGCGGGATCGGATACGCGCGTGGTGCAGTGCTCCGCGATTGCTTCGTCCACAGCGCGTGGATCCACGATCGAGAGCAGGCGCGAGACGCTGGCATCGTCGCGCACCACGACCAACAGCTCGACGAGCAGGCTGCGCCGCTGCTTCTCATCCAAATGTGACTCGACCCAATCGATCGCCGCGCCCTCGCTGTGCTCGAGCCAAGAAATCGCCACGGCGCGAATGTTCGCGAACGTCATGCAAGCCGGGCGGGAGGCGAGCCACCTCGCCGCGGCCGCCGGTTCGCGCTTCGCCCAAGCGGCGACCAGTGGCTCCACCGACGCGGTGTGATGCAGGAGACGTCGGGCCTCTAGTTGCACCAATGCCTCCGAAGGCGAGGGGAACGCGAGGCGTTCGTTGGTTTTGAGTTCACCGAGACGGGTCGTCGGTGGCAGGACTCCCGCCCCACCCTCGCGCGGTGCAAAAACGCTTCTCACCTCCTCGTGCCATGCGAGTCCGAGGGCCAGCACGAGCGGGAGGACCAAGACGGAGAAGTGTCGCAGCAGGAGACGATTCATGGGGTGAGATGAAGATGGATCCGCGCCGCTCCCGCGCCACTCGCGAAGCGACGGTGCCCGCCCGCTCGCGTCATCAGCAAAGGACTGAGTCCGGGGCCCGGGCGATTGCCGTGCTCTTGACCGCCGGAGCCACGCGGACTGAGTTCGATCCACGCCATGTCCAACCCTCTCGCTGCCCGTCGCGCTCGCCTTGCTGCCGCGCTGCCACTCGGGGATGCCCTGCTCCTCGTGGGCGCCGGTGAACCCGTTCCGCTGCCAGAAGGCACAGATCAGACCTATCCGTTTCGCGCGCACGCGGAGTATTTCTACCTCACGGAGATGGAGTGCCCGGGCGGCGTGGTCGCGTTTGACCCACGGGACGGTGCCGCCGAAGGCTGGGTTTCCTTCGTGCCGGAGGTGACCGAGGCGGAGCGGGTGTGGGAAGGCCGCACCCAGCCGCCGGGCGAACCTATTTCTGCCTTGGAGCGCTGGCTCGCCAGCCGGAGCGATCGGCCCATCGCGGTCCTCGGCGAGCCGCTGCGAGGCATGCACGTCGACGCGGCACTGACCTCGCAGGTGCGCGAATATTTCCAGCACGCACGGCGGCCAAAGGACGCGCTCGAGATCGAGCGGCTCAAGCGCACCGCCGCGGCAACAGCGGCTGGTTACGCGCGGTTGAGAGGTTTGATCCGGCCGGGCGTGAGCGAACGGGAGTTGCAGATCGAGCTCGAGGCGGAATTCTTCCGCGCGGGCGCGACCCGCACAGGCTATGGTTCCATCGTGGGCACAGGCTCGAACGCGGCGGTGCTGCATTTCGAACCGAGTGCGCGCGTGGTGGAGGCAGGCGACCTCGTGCTCGTCGATGCGGGTGCCGAAATCGACCGCTATGTGATCGATGTCACGCGGACGTTTGTCGCCGGCCAGCCGAGTGCTTTTCAACGCGATCTCTACGACATCGTGCTGTCCACGCAGAAACTCGCGATTGAGCGCTGCATCCCCGGCGTGGAGTGGCGCGACGTGCATCTGGCCGCTGCGCTCGACCTGACGGCGGGATTGGTGGCCATCGGCGTGTTGCGCGGCGACCCCCATTCGCTTGTGGAGCGCGAGGCGCACACGCTCTTCTTTCCGCACGGGCTCGGCCACATGCTCGGCTTGGGCGTGCGCGACGCGAGCGGCACCCTGCCCGGCCGCATAAAGGACGCCCGGTCAGCACTGCAGACACTGCGGATGGATTTACCGCTGCAGGCCGGCTATGTGGTCACCGTCGAGCCCGGCGTGTATTTCATTCCGCCGCTGCTGAACGATCCGCGTCGACGCGAGCGCTACCATGATTGCGTGAACTGGGACCTCGTCGCGCAACACCTCCATCTCGGCGGCGTGCGAATCGAGGACAATATCCTCGTGACCGACCACGGGCCGGAAAACCTGACCGCAGCGATTCCCAAGCCGCTCTAGGTGGAAACGCCGCCCTGTCGGGCAAACACCGGCGCATAATTTTCCGTGACAACCACCGGGATCTGAATCTTTTTTCGGGCATGGCTCAGTCTGAAAACAAAGAACAAAAGCTCGTCACTCCGCTCAGCCTCATCGTCGACGCAGTCCTCGTGATCGGCTTCTTTGTCTACATGCTCGGCGTGCTCCGCCCGCACGTCCCGTCGAACGATCCGAAGATGATCTTCCTCTGGGCTGCGCTCGCCTCGGCGTGCATGGCGGGGGTTTTCTGGCTGGCGCTGCAGATGTTTCGCGTGGTGCTCCGTGCGCATCTCGCCTCGAAGCGCTGAAGCCATCCGGCCGATCACTCTCCCACGCCGCCTCCTTCTCGGGGCGGCTTTTTTGGGCCCTGCGAATCGAAGAACGGAGAGGATGCCACAAGGCCGGTCCAGCATGACGATCCGGGGAGCGTTTGCCGCCTCCGTCAACCTGACGTGTTGAGCGGTTGACAGGTATTTGGGCGCAGCTATCCCCTAGACCTTTGCGCCCCGGCGCAGAGCGTTCGTTTTTCAAACTCCGAATCACCCATCATGGCCGCTAAATCCAAAGTGAAGAAACCCGCCGCGAAGGCCAAAGCCTCCGCACCCGCGAAGAAATCATCCGCCGCCAAGGCGCCCAAATACGTTTACACGTGGGGCGCGGGCAAAGCCGATGGCGACGGCACGATGAAGGCTCTCCTCGGTGGCAAGGGCGCCAACCTCGCCGAGATGACCCGTATCGGTCTGCCGGTGCCCCCGGGCTTCACGATCACGACCGAGGTCTGCACGTATTACTACGCAAACAAGAAGACCTACCCGTCCTCGCTCCAGGCCCAGATGGAGGCCGGTGTTGCGAACATGGAGAAGATCATGGGCTCGAAGTTCGGCGCCACCTCCGGCATGCCGCTCCTCGTCGCCGTCCGCTCCGGCGCCCGCGACTCGATGCCGGGCATGATGGACACGCTCCTCAACCTCGGCCTCAACGACGAGACGGTGATCGCCCTCGAGAAGGCCACCAACAACCCCCGCTTCGCCTGGGATTGCTACCGCCGCTTCATCCAGATGTATGGCGACGTCGTCCTCGGCGTGCAGAAGCGCGAAGGCGAAGATCACGAGCCGTTCGAGACCGTGATCCACAACTTCAAGCACGAGAAGTATCACGCGGACATCGAAGACTCGAAGCTCACCGCTGAAGACCAGCAGGAGCTCGTCGTCCGTTTCAAGGCGCTCGTGAAGGAGCGCACCGGCAAGCAGTTCCCCAACAGCCCCTGGGACCAGCTCCGCGGCGCGGCCGGCGCCGTGTTCGGCTCCTGGATGAACGACCGCGCGATTGTCTATCGCCGCAAATACAACATTCCCTCCGAGTGGGGCACCGCCGTCAACGTGCAGGCCATGGTGTTCGGCAACACCGGCGAAACCTCCGGCTCTGGCGTTGCGTTCACCCGCAACCCGGCCAACGGCGCCAACGAGTTCTACGGCGAGTTCCTCGTCAACGCGCAGGGTGAAGACGTCGTCGCCGGCGTCCGCACGCCCGAGCCCGTCCTCAAGCTGAAGGATGTGATGCCGAAGTCCTACGCCGAGCTCCTCAAGGTTCGTAAGACCCTCGAGAAGCACTTCAAGGACGTGCAGGACGTCGAGTTCACGATCCAGGAAGGCAAGCTGTTCATGCTCCAGACGCGTAACGGCAAACGCACCGCCGCCGCCGCGCTGAAGTTCTCCATCGATATGGTGAAGGAGAAGCTCATCGACTGGCAGACCGCCGTCATGCGCAACCCGGCCGACCAGCTCGAGCAGCTCCTCGCTCCGATCTTCGACCTCAACGAGGTCAAGAAGGCCAAGGTCAGCGCCACCGGCCTCCCCGCCGGCCCCGGCGCCGCGACCGGCAGGATCTACTTCAACGCCGACCGCGCCGTGCAGGCCGCCGACAAGGGCGAGAAGGTTCTCCTCGTTCGCGTCGAGACCTCACCGGAAGACCTCCGCGGCATGATCGCCGCCGAGGGCATCCTCACCGCTCGCGGTGGCGTTTCCTCGCACGCCGCGCTCGTCGCCCGCCAGATGGGTAAAGTCTGCGTCTGCGGCGCTTCCGCCGTCGTCATCGACTACGATCGCAAGACCGCGACCATCGCCGGCCAGACCTTCAACGAAGGCGACTTCCTCTCCATCGACGGCACCTCCGGCACCGTTTACGCGGGCCAGATCAAGACCGCTCCGTCCGAGATCATCGCCGGCCTGCTCAACAACGACGAAGCCGCGAAGAAGACCGAGAAGTTCAAGAGCTACGCGCAACTCATGAAGTGGTGCGCGCAGGTCACGAAGCTCTCCGTCCGCACCAACGCCGACACCCCCGAGCAGACCCGCAACGCCGTCGCGTTTGGCGCCGTCGGCATCGGCCTCACCCGCCCCGAGCACATGTTCTTCGAGGGCGACCGCATCGATGCCATGCGCGAGATGATCCTCGCCGACTCGCTCGCCGATCGCGAAGCCGCTCTCGCGAAGCTCCTCCCGTTCCAGCGCCAGGACTTCTACGGAATCTTCAAGGAACTGAAGGGCTTCCCCGCCACCATCCGCTTCCTCGATCCCCCGCTGCACGAGTTCCTCCCGAACTCCAAGGAGCAGCAGATGGATCTTTCCCGGAAGCTGAACATCCCGGTCGAGAAGATCATGCACCGCGTGCACGAGCTGCATGAGTTCAACCCGATGCTCGGCTTCCGCGGCTGCCGTCTCGGCATCAAGTATCCCGAGATCACCCGCATGCAGGCCCGCGCCGTGTTCGAGGCCGCCGCCGATGCGAACAAGGAAGGCTTCAAGGCCAAACCCGAGATCATGATCCCGCTCGTCGGCTTCAAGAAGGAGCTCGATCTGCAGGTCGCGATTGTCCACGAGGTCGCCAAGGCCGTGCAGGCCGAAAAGAAGACGAAGATCAACTACTCCGTCGGCACCATGATCGAAGTCCCGCGCGGTGCCCTCACCGCCGACGAGATCGCGCAGACCGCCGAGTTCTTCAGCTTCGGCACCAACGACCTCACGCAGACCTGCCTCGGCATGTCGCGTGACGACTCCGGCTCCTTCCTCGGCGCCTACCAAGAGAACGAGATCGTGAAGAAGAACCCGTTTGCCTCGATCGATCAGACTGGCGTCGGCCAGCTCATCAAGATCGCCGCGCAAAAGGGCAACGCTTCCCGCCCCGGCATCCAGCTCGGCATCTGCGGCGAACACGGTGGCGATCCGGATTCGGTCAAGTTCTGCCACAAGGTCGGCCTCACCTACGTGAGCTGCTCGCCCTTCCGCGTGCCGGTCGCCCGCCTCGCCGCCGCCCAAGCCGCGGTCGAAGAGCTCCGCGCTGCGAAGAAGAAGTGACCTCGCGATAGGCCCCGGCCTCCGCGAAGAACTCCCAACCCTCAGCCCCGCGCCCTCACCCGGCGCGGGGCGTTTTGATTTACGAGTGAACCCCCCCGCCCCACGGCCAAAATTAAAA
>JAEYQF010000343.1 GCA_023410155.1 Verrucomicrobiota bacterium
ACCCCCCCCCCAACACGCGAGTGCACAGCGCCACGCGCGCGACCGCAATGAGGCGGAGCAACTCTGGACCGTGCGGCGCAAGTGCTCGGGCGCGATGTTCGAGCTCGGCGACGCCAAGCTCAACGAGGACATCGTGCTGCCGATGCAGAGCTACACGAAGTTCGTGCGTTTTCTCGCGAAGCTGCGGCGCAGCTCGGGCCTGCCGATTCCGACCTTCGGACATCTCGGAGACGGCAATCTGCACGTGAACATCATGTATCATCGCGCGAGCGCCGACGAAACGCGCGCCGCGGAAATCGCGGTGCAGCAACTCATGGAAACCGTCGTCGCGCTCGGCGGCGCGATCTCCGGCGAGCATGGCATCGGGCTCGCGAAATCGCCTTTCCTGCGCGTGCAGCATCGTCCCGCCGAGGTGAAAGCGATGCAGGCGGTGAAGCGCGCGCTCGATCCGCGCGGCATTCTCAACCCCGGCAAGATGTTCGACGTGGTCCGCGTGTGGAAATATCCGCGCGTGCAGATCCAGTTGCCCTGGGATCATAAGTGAGCGCCACAGGGCGTTCGCGCGATGAGCGCAGGAATGGGCGGGTCGCGGAGACGGTTTTTGCAATCGCCGCTTGGTAACGGTTTTGTTGCACGGCGTAGTTGTTTCCGAGCGGGAGCCGGTGGCGACCGCCCCACTGCGCGCAACGGTCGCTGCCGTATGCCGCCGACGCACTGCGGCTGCTACGCTCGGGGCGCTATGAAGAAACTGGCTCTTCTGCTAGTTGCCTTGGCGCTGACCCATGTCTCGTGGGGACAGCTGATGGAGTTTTGAGCCACGTTGACCGGAGACCAGGAAGTGCCCCCGCGCGACACGCCCGCCTGGGGCAGCGCTTACGCGACGCTGGATCTGTCGACTAACTGGTTCACGCTCGATTACTGGTTCCAGGATCTGCTCGCCATGCAGACCGATGCGCACATCCACCTCGCGCCGCCGGGAGTCGCAGGTCCGGTGGTGATTCCGCTGCCGCTGGGTTCGCCGGTGACGGGCTTTGCCACCACCATGACGGATCTACAGGTCGCCAATCTGCTCGCGGGAAATCTCTACATCAACATCCACAGCGTGGTCTACCCGGGAGGCGAAATCCGTGGTCAACTGATCCCCATCCCGGAGCCGTCGACTTACGCGCTCGCGGGAGCGGCGGTGCTCGGGTTGGCGATTCTTTACCGGAGGAAATTCGCGAGAAAGCCTCTCGCGACCTGACGATCGGGAAAAGTCGTTGGTTTTCGCCGGGAAGGGCGCGGGCGGTTCCGCGCCCGTTTCGTCTGCAGAGCCCGTGCTCGCGGCACGAACTCCGAAGGAGCCGGCGGGTCCATGGAGGCTTCGTCGTGAAGCCTGCATGTTGCGCCCTTCAGCCCCGTCGCCCGTGTCCTCGCGTAATTTTCTGTGGATACGCGCGTTCGCTTTCCTCGCGGCGATGAGCGTCGGCGCCGCGATCGACGTGCCGAGAAGCCCCGACGTGGCTTTCGGGGATCTTTTTGCCGACGTGCAACGCGCGGGCTTTCTGGCGGACCAGAAGACGTTCGCTGACGCCGTGCCGAAAGAAACCGTGCCGGTCATCCTCGAGGCCTATGAAACGGCGAAACGGAGCGGCGCGCAGATCGATCTGCGCGAGTTTGTGCGGACGCATTTTCTACTCCCCGAGTCTCCCACGCTGCGTGGACCGCACGCGGCGACGCTCGAGGAGCATCTCACGAGTTTGTGGAGCCTGCTCCAGCGCGCGCCGGACATCGGCGTGATCGGATCGTCGCTGCTCGCGCTGCCCAATCCCTACATCGTGCCCGGCGGACGTTTTCGCGAAATCTACTACTGGGACTCGTATTTCACGATGCTCGGCCTGCGCGAGAGCGGACAGGAAGAGATGATCGCCTCGATGGTGGAGAACTTTGCCTATCTCCTGCGCACGTTCGGACTGATTCCCAATGGCAACCGCACCTATTATCTCAGTCGCTCGCAGCCGCCGATGTTTGCGCTGATGGTCGAACTCCTCGCCGAGACCCGCGGAGATGCCGCCTACCGGCGTTTCCTGCCGCATCTGAAAATCGAATACGCCTACTGGCAGGACCGCAGTGCCCCGACGCAGCACGTCGTCACGCTGCCCGATGGCGGCACGCTCAACCGCTACTACGATCAGCTCGACACGCCGCGCCCGGAGTCCTTCGCGATCGACGAAGAAATTTATCGCCGGGCCGGACCGCAGCGGACCGAGCTTTATCGAAACCTCCGCGCGGCGTGCGCGAGCGGGTGGGATTTCAGCACACGTTGGCTCGCCGATGCCTCTGCGATCGAGAGCATCCGCACGCTGGAGCTCGCGCCCGTCGATCTGAACTGCCTGCTCTACGAACTCGAGCGCACCCTCGCACGCGCGAGTCGTGCGGTCGGTGAAACCGCGGAAGCGGACGAATTCGCCGCCGCCGCCGAACGCCGACGTGACACGATTCTCCGCGCGTGCTGGTCGGAGAAGGGCTCGTTTTTCTTCGACTACGACATCGTCAAAAAACATCCCGCCGACTCGTTCACGCTCGCGGCCCTGTTTCCTCTCTTTGTGCGCATCGCCACGCCGGAGCAGGCTGACGCTGTGGCGCAGCGCGTGCGTGACCAGTTCCTGAAGGAAGGTGGTCTCGTGACGACCCTGGTGAACACCGGACAGCAGTGGGATGCGCCCAACGGCTGGGCACCGCTCCAGTGGATCGCGATTCGCGGATTGGAAAACTACGGGCACCACGAGCTCGCGGCGGAAATCGCGCGCCGCTGGATCAAACTCAACCGCGAAGTCTATGCGCGCACCGGGCGCATGATGGAAAAATACAACGTGGAAAACGTGATGCTCGAGGCGGGCGGCGGCGAGTATCCGGGACAGGACGGCTTCGGCTGGACCAACGGTGTATTGCTAAAGTTGATACGGGACTACGAGCGAGCTGAGGAGAGGTGAGGCGTTGGGGCGAAACGCAAAGACGCGAAGAAAGACGAAGACTCGCGAAGAGTAGAAGGGGAGGTGGAGTCCGCCGTCCTCGGCGGGCTGGAAGCGCAGCGAAGTCCGGCGAACTTCTTCTCCACGGTCGTTCTGAGCGCAGCGAAGAATTTAGTGACAGCCACGCCGCGGTGCACGGCTGAGAAGTTTCAACCGGATTCTTCGCTGCGCTCAGAATGACAAGGTCGGGCGGTTTACGCTCCGCGCGGGGCGGGGACTTTGCCCTCGGCGATCGCAGAGAGGCGCTGGCGGACGAAAGCCAAATGGCTGCGGAGCCAGTAGAGCCGGTCGCCAAACGACGCGGGCACCTTGAGCTTGTTGGCGTTGAACTCGACTTCGTCGAGCCGCTCGCGGAGTTCCTCGATACGCTCGGGCGAGAGCGGCCCGTAGGTTTCGCGTTCCACGCGGAGCAGCGGCCGATAGCAGCGGTAGAGGCGCAGCAGGATCGTGAGCCGATAGGCAAGCGGAAGCAGTTTCAACGCGGGCACGATCACGAGGATCAGGGGCACCACTGCGACGAGAATGCGGTTGAGCAGGCTCGCGACCCAGAAGGAGTCGATGGTGCGGTAGAGGAAGCTTTTGCCGGACTGGTAGTAGCGGAGCGCGTCCTCGCTGATCGGCAGTTCCTGCTCGAGCGGAGCGGGAAACTCGCCGCGTTTCTGCATGAGACTCGCGCGACCGTGGACGTCTTTGGCGATACCGAGCAGGAGATCGGATAGCGCGGAATGCAGCCCGTCTTTCGCAACGAGTTCGACCGTCGGGCCGACGAGCAACGTGTCCTCTGCCGGCACGTTGAGTCCGAGATCGAAGGATCCTTGCGGAATCTCGATGAGGTTCAGAAACGCGTAGCGCCGTGAGTAAGCGGCGGCCTGGGTGAAGTTGAACATCTGCACGCCGGGCACGCGGCTGAGTCCGCGGAGCGTTTGCGTGGATGCGGAATCGCCCATGAAAAACGCGACGTCGACCGAGCCTTCGAGCAGGCCCGACGCGGCCGCAGCGGCATCGATGTCGAGAAAGACGGTGGGTTCGCCCTTGATCCCGTTGGCTTGAAGAAGCGTGGTCGCGATCATGCGCGCGCCGCTGCCTTGCGGACCGATCGCGATGCGCTTGCCGGCGAACTGCGAGAGGCGCGTGACCGGAGTGTCGCTGCGATAGTAAATCCAGAGCGGCTGGTTGGCGACGCTGCCGAGCGAGACGAGGCCGCTGATGTCTTCGTCCTTGGTGAGGCCGCTTTGGACGAAACCGATATCGACCTTCGAGGCTTTATCCTGAAGCCGCTGCAAATTTTCGCGCGAGCCGTTGGACGTGAGGATGTCCAGCGTCACGCCGTGTTTTTCGAGAGCCTTCTGATACGCGCGCGCCCAGCGATGATAGGAGCTGCCTTCGGGGCCGGTCGTGATCGTGAGTTTGCGCGGCGGCGCGGATTGGATGATCCAGCCGATCGAGATCAAACACAGGAGCACGAGGAGCGTCGCGACGGTGGATGCGACGGCCGGGCTGAAGCCGAAGGTGTCGATGAGCGCGGCGACAAGTTTCGGCCGCTTTTTTTCTTTCCGGGGTTCCATGCTGGAGACGATGGCACCCGGTTATGCCCCCCGGACCCGAGGTTGGCAACGCTGCGGCGGCGCGACTGGAAAACACCGGTGAACGATGCATCGTCGGTTATGCCGTTCTCTCGAAAACGTCCGCGCATCGCTCCGAACGCAGCGGTGAGCGTTCGCGTCAATCCGCGGCAACGCGATTTGTTGATGAAGGCGCCGGGTCTGCCCAGTGCGCTCAGCCATGCGCTGCATCGCGCGCCCGTGCGCGAGGGGAAACTGGCCGTGCGGATGGATCGCACGGAACTCGATGTGGCCATCGGAGCGCTCGCGCGGGTGCCGGCGGAAAACCGCGACGTGGAGCGGGAACTCGACGCGTTGTTGCGCTATCTCGAAACCCTGGCGGATCGCTTCGCTGAGCCCGAGGTGGAGGAAGAGATGTGAAACCCTCGCCCCGCTACCAGCGCCACGCGGCGCCCGCGTAGATGGCACGGCCCGCGCCGGGTGAAAAGATGCGAGCCTCGTCTTGGTCGGCTGTGCGCGCATCCGGCATCGGCTTGATCATAGCCAGATAGGGTCGGTTGGCGGCATTGGTGATCTCGACGAAATACTCCCAGCCCCGCGAAGCCTCGCGGCCGAGCCGAAACGCCACGAGCGCGTGAGGCGAGACCCACAACGTGTTGGCGTGATCGGCAGGCGTGCGAGCCGCGGTCCACGACACGCGCGGGCCCGCATAGAAACCACCTGAGGAGCGGTAGATGAGTTCCACATCGCCGGCATGGCGTGCTGCGCCCGCTAGCCGGTTGTGGCCGTAGACGGGATGCCGAACGAAGTGATAATCACTCCAGGTATAGTCGGCGCGGAGAGTGAGCGAGCGCGCCCGCGGACCATCCGCGGCGGGGAGAAGATTGATTTCGAAACCGGCCTCGAGCCCCTGGTGGGTGGTGCGCGGCGCATTGACGGTGCCGAGCTCGCGCCCCGCTGCATCGTTGAGTTCCAGCAGTTCGTTTCGAATCCGTGAGTGATAAAGTGCGATGTCCCACGCAATCGCCCCGCGGCGGCCCCGAACGCCGACTTCGACAGTGCCGGCTCGCTGTGAGGCCAGGGGGATATACGCGAGGCCGCCGTCATCTCCGTCTTCGAAAGGAGTGAGGTCGTCAAAGGAAGGCGGTTGGAAACTGCGGCTGATGGTGGCGAACCATTCCGACTCGCGCGTGATCCGCCCCACGAGACCGAGGCGAGGCGACCAGGCGCGAAAGGTCTGACG
>JAEYQF010000344.1 GCA_023410155.1 Verrucomicrobiota bacterium
CCCGGCCCCCGAAGCGCGCCAGCCGCGAGCGGAGTCGCGGCTCTACCCTGACCAAGTCGCGGCACGGTGCGCACCGATCCGCGACCGTGTCCGGCCCAAGTCGCGCCAACGTCCGGCTCGACTCGCGCCCAACTGCGGCGCGCTTCAATCATTCGCGAGGATTCGCGGCTCAGACCGCGAGGCCGAACAGGAAATAGCCGAGCGGCGCCGTCAGGATCAGGCTGTCGCTCACGTCGAACACGCCGCCGATTCCCGGGATGATACCGCCCGAGTCCTTGATGGCGGCCCGGCGCTTGATGACGGATTCGATGAGATCCGACACGATTGCGACCACCGCAATCGGCATCGCGATGAGCGCGGCCACAAGGGGCGTCATGTGCTCCGGGAAATAGTCCTGCGCGAAATAGGCAAGAGCGGCGCCGATACCCGCCGAGATGAGCACGCCGCCGATCGCGCCCTCCCAGGTTTTTTTGGGACTGATTTGCGGCGACATCTTGTGTTTCCCGAACGCCAGCCCGCTCAGGAGCGCGCCGACGTCGCAGAACTTTGCCACCGCCACGAGCCACACGAAGAGCAGCAGGCGTCCCTCGGGCTCGATCATGTCCTCCGGTTGCGGGGTGACGATCCGCACGAGGAACTGCAGCATGTAGGCGACGTAAACGAGGCCGAACAGCGTGGCCGCGAGCGCCTCCACGCGATTGTGCGGCTCGCGCTCGCCGAGGATGCGCACAGAGAACACGATCACCGCCAGCGCGAGCACGTGCACCGCGGGCAAGTCGAACCGGGTCTCGAGATAGGGCGCGAGGGTGACCAGGCCGCCGAGCACCATGCCCAGCTTGTCGAACGGCGAGAGGCCGGCTCCCTCCATCAATTTGAAAAACTCCCGGAGCGTGAGCACTGAGATCAGCGTGATGAGCGCCACGGCGCCATCCGTGCGGAAAAACACGAGCAAGCCTGCGACGAGCGCCCAAAGGAGGACGGTGCTGATAATGCGTTTGGCCATGAGATTGCGGGCGCGCGGGGGCGCGGCTGCGGTGCAGTGCTTTATTTTGCCACGCCGGCTGCGGCCGGCCGCACCTGCGCGCTGGTTTGTCCGTAGCGCCGTTCGCGCTTCGAATATTCCGCGATCGCGGAGACCAGGTCCGCCTTCGTGAACTCGGGCCAGAGAACCGGAGTGAAAACGAACTCGGAGTAGGCGCCTTGCAGCAGGAGGAAGTTGCTGATGCGCGTCTCGCCGGACGTGCGGATGATCAAATCCGGATCGGGCAGATCGCAGGTGTAGAGATAGCGGCTGAACGTGCTCCAGGAGCTGTCGTTGAGTTTTTCCGTGCCGGCGGCAACGGCAGCAGCGTAAGCGCGAGCGGCATCCACCACTTCGGTGCGGGCGCCATAGTTGAGCGCGAGGACGAGCGTGTAGTCCTCAAACTGCCTGGTTTCCTCGACCGTCGCGCGCAGGAGTTTTTGCACCCCCGTGGGGAGGTCATCCGTGCGGCCGATGGTCCGGAAGCGCACGCGATCCCGGACGAAGGTTTCCAGTTCCTTCTTCAGATAATACTCCAGGAGTCCCATCAGCGCGCCGACTTCGTCCTGCGGGCGCTTCCAATTCTCCACCGAGAATGCGTAGAGCGTGAGCATCTTCACGCCGAGGTCGCGCGCGGCAAAGGTGGTCGTGCGCACGGTTTCGACACCCCGACGATGTCCCTCGATGCGAGGCAGGCCCCGCTTCTGCGCCCAACGACCGTTGCCGTCCATGATGATGGCCACGTGGGCGGGCACGACTGGCGCGGGGGGGCGTGAGTTGTCAGACATGCGAGCCCCGGGAGTTAGCTCGCAGGGCGGAGATTTGACAAGGGGGAAGGACACGCGACGGTCACAGTGTGTCCGCCGCCCCACTGAGTTCCGCGCAAATCCACGAAGCGCTCGCCGATCTGCCGGGCTGGACCTATCAGCGCAACGCGCTCGAGAAGGTCTTTGAGTTCGCCACCTTTCGCGAGGCGCTCGGGTTCATGGTGCGCGGCGGCTTCGATGCCGAGGCGCTGAACCATCACCCCGAGTGGACCAATATCTACAATCTCGTGATCGTGCGCCTCAACACCCACTCGGCCGACCACCAGGTCACCGCCAAGGACGTGGAACTCGCCCATCGCTTGCAGAAAGTCTCCTGGGTGGGTTGAACCCGCGCGAGGTATCCTCGGTTTTTCGCATTGTCGAACGGCGGCGCTGCGGGCGTGATCGCGCGCATGAAAGTCGCGTTCATCAGCGGGACCAGCATCGTGAACTCGAACCTCTTCGCGTCGTGTGACGTGAAGACCGTGACCACTCCCTACGGGCAAGTCACCTACAAGACGCGCGGCGATTTCGTGCTCATCAACCGCCACGGCTACGCGTTCCCGCTGCCGCCGCACTCGATCAACTACCGCGCCAACATCCGCGCGCTCGCCGACCTCGGTTACCAGGACATCGTCTCCCTCAACTCCGTCGGTTCGCTCAAGAAGGACCTGCCGCCGGGCACGTTCGTCTCGTGCAGTGATTACGTCGGCCTGCAGCAAGGGCCGATGACATTTTTCGATCAGGAGCTGAAAGGCGGCGCGCCCGGCATCGCCAACAATCTGATCCCGCTGCTCGTCGAGAAACTCGCGCCCGAGTTCACGATCCACACGGGCAAGGTTTACGTGCAATTCCGCGGGCCCCGCTTCGAGACGAAGGCGGAGATCCGCATCGTGCAAAGCTGGGGCGATGTCGTCGGCATGACCGCCGCACACGAAGCCGACCTCTGCACCGAGATCGGCCTGCGCTACAACAGCCTCGGCCTGATCGACAACTACGCGAACGGCCTCGAAGGCACTGAGATCGACTTCGCGAAGTTTAAGGACCTGGTGAAAGACAACCAAGCGAAGGTGAACCGTCTCTTTACGCGCATGCTAGAGATCCTGGCGTGAGTCGCGCCCGAATGCGGACCGAGTCGAGCCACGATGCGGCTCGGGTCGCGACAAGGTGCGGATCGAGTCACGAC
>JAEYQF010000355.1 GCA_023410155.1 Verrucomicrobiota bacterium
CCCGCGTGCCCCTCCGCGGGCCCGCCGTCGGGTTGGCGGCCGGCCGCGCGAGCCGGGCCGACTACGTGTCGCGCGTGGAGTCGTGCGAGGCCGTGTTGCAGGAATTCATGAGCAACCCCGAGCATGCGATTCCGACGGACATCCTCCAGCGCGCGCAGGGCATCATCATCGTCAATCAATTCAAGGCCGGCTTCTTCCTCGGGGTGAAGGACGGCTATGCGGTCATCCTGGTGAAGAAACCCAATGGCTCCTGGAGCGTTCCCGCCCTGCTGCACGCCGGCGAAACCAGCCTCGGCTTCCAGGTCGGCGCCAAGGCGGTGGAGACCGTGATGGTCCTCACCGATCCGCAAACACCGAAACTGTTGTTCGATCAGCGCTTCAACGTCGGCGTCGACGCCAAGGCGGTCGCCGGCCCCAAAGCGGCCGAGCGCGAGCGCGACAACCGCCCCATCATCGATGCGCCCGTCTTGGTCTACACGAAGTCGAAGGGCCTCTACGCCGGCGCCACGGTTAAGGTCGGCTACCTCGCGCGAAACGACGAAGCCAACCACATGCTCTACAGCACCGACTACAACCTGCCCGAGCTGCTCTACAGCGACTGGGTGCAGCCGGCGCCGGAAGTCGTGCCGTTGATGAACTACGTCGGCGAAATCACCCGCTAGACCCGCGTCTCGACTCAGTCTTCCCGAGGCCGCCCGCGAGGCGGCCTTTTTGCTGACGCTACTTCCGCAGCTCGCGCACGCACGCCACGAGCTCCACCAGTGCCGCTTCTGCCACGAGCGCCTGCACGTCGATGCGAGTCGCTCCAGGGCACTCGACGCGGCCGTGTCTCACCCACGGTTTGCGCGCACCACGCCAGCGCGCGACGGCCCACCAGGCAAACGGCGACGCTACACCGACCCCGGGCGCCGGCTCCGCGTAGCCCGTCGTGGCGACGCCGAAATCCGCGCCAAACAAACGGCACGCACCGATCGCCATCTGCTCGGCGATGTCCGCAGAGACCCCGTCAACCCGCTTTGCGGCGCGACGATCCACGCCCAGCAGCGCCGCTTTCTGCTCGATCGTGTAGGCCGTGACTCCACCGAGGAAATAACGCGACGCGCCCGACACTGCGGCGATCCGCGCCTGCAGGTGTCCCGCCGTGAGACTCTCCGCGACCGCGACCGTCCAGAGCGGCGGGCCGAGCAGCAAGGTTCCGAGATCGTTCATGCGCGTCCCCGTCGAGCGAACTACTCCAGCTCCAGCCCCACCGGGCAGTGATCGCTGCCCATCACCTCGGGGGAAATCCACGCGCGTCTCAGGCGCTTCTTCAGCTTCTCGCTGGCCACGAAGTAGTCGACGCGCCACCCGATGTTCCGCGCGCGGCAGTTCATCATCTGGCTCCACCAGGTGTAGTGCCCCGGCCCCTTCTCGAACTCGCGGAAGGTGTCCACGAAGCCGCTCGCGAGCACCTTTGCGAAATTTTCCCGCTCCTCGTCGGTGAAGCCGGCGTTGCGGCGGTTGGTTTTCGGGTTCGTGAGATCGATCTCGGTGTGCGCCACGTTGAGGTCGCCGCAGAAGACGACGGGCTTCTTCTTCTCGAGCTTCTTGAGGTAGGAGAGAAAGGCGGGGTCCCACTCCTTCGTGCGATAGTCCAGGCGTGTGAGCCCGCGCTGCGAGTTGGGCTGATAGACATTGACCAGATGGAAATCGGCGAACTCCGCCGTGATCACCCGGCCCTCATCGTCGTGCCCCGCCATGCCGATCCCGAACTTCACGCTCAGCGGCGCCACGCGCGTAAAGATCACCGTGCCCGAGTAGCCCTTCTTAACCGCCGAATACCAGTGCGGCGTGTAACCCGCCGTCCACGCGACATGCTGCACGTCGCCCGCATGCGCCTTCGTCTCCTGCAGGCAGATCACATCGGCATCCACCTTGGCCATGTAATCGAGGAAGCCCTTCTTCAACACGGCGCGGATGCCGTTCACATTCCAGGAGACGAGTTTCATTCGCGCCGATGAACACACGCCGCCGCTGAAAGGCAAGTCACCCGCGCCGGCCCGGCATGACCCACCTTCCGGTTGCGTCCGACCCTCCGACCGGCAACCCTCCGCCTCCTTCACGCTCCCATGGCCGCTTTTCCTCACCTGCCGCTCGGTCAACGCATCCCCGACTCGCCACACGCGGTGTCCTGCAGCCTGCCGACGATGCGCGATGTGAAAGGCTACGAGGAAAAAGACCCCGCGGTGATGCAGCACCTCAGCTCGGGTTATCCGCGCTTTGTCGTCCATCCCTTCGCGCGGCAACTAGCCGCCCACCTCGTGGCGACCAATTCCGCTCTCGCCGGCAGCACGCTCTGGCTCACCTCCTCGGAGCGGATGGCGGTGGCCCTCGCCGATCACCTCGGCACGACCAGCGGCGCCCTCCGCCTCGAGCACGGAGGATTGCACGGAGTCTATCATCCCGAGTCCGCGGAGATCGCCACGCGCGCCAAGGTGTTTCTCCAGAACCTCGGCGGCTTTCTCTCGTCCCGCGCCGCCGAGGACCAGCTCGTGCGGCTCGGCTTGCGCGAGCGTATCCATAAAGAGGAGACGTTCGCGCGCGATCCGCTCGCCGAGATCCAGCGTCACCTCCGCCCCGCCCTGCCCGGCACCGGCGACTCCGATCTTTTCGTCACCAGCTGTGGCATGAGCGCGATCGCGGCGGCATTTCACGTCGTCGCCGAACTCCAGGCGGCGCGTGGCCGCACCGTCTGGCTGCAGCTGGGGTGGCTCTACCTCGATACGATCGCGATCCTGAAGAAGTTCACCCTCACCGCGGACGACTACGTGTATATCCGCAACGTCGACGACTTCGCGTCGCTCGAGCGCATTTTTCGCGCCCACGGGGCACGCATCGCGGGCGTCATCGCCGAAGTCCCGACCAATCCCCTGATCCAGACACCCGATCTGCCTGCGCTCGCCCGACTCTGCCACGCGCATGGAGCCCGCCTGCTCGTCGACCCCTCCATCTCCTCCCTCTACAACCTCGACGTGCTCGCCCACAGCGACCTCGTGGTTTCCAGCCTCACCAAATACACCGCCAGCGAGGGGGACCTCACCGCGGGTCTTGTGGCCGTCAATCCCGCCGGCGCGGACGCCGACGCGCTTCGCCGCGCGCTTCCCGCTCAGGTCGAGCCACTCTACTCGCGCGACCTTGCGCGACTCGCGCACGAGATCGGCGAGACGGCCGGCGTGCTCCGCGCCATCCACGCCAGCACCGCCAAAGTCGCGACCTTCCTGGGCGCGCATCCTGCCATCGCGAAGGTGTATTGGTCTTTGCAAGGCGGCTCGCGCGAGAACTACCTGCGCCTCGCCCGCTCCCCCGACGCGACCGGTGGCATGATCACATTCACGTTGAGGAAGCTCGGCTCGCTCGAGCGGTTCTACGATCGCCTCCGGCTTCCGAAAGGCCCGAGCTTCGGCATGAAGACCACGCTCATCTGTCCCTTCATGTATCTGGCGCACTACGATCTCGTGACGACACCCGCGGGACTGGCGGAACTCGCCGCCAGTCACCTCGATCCCGACCTTCTGCGCCTCTGCGTCGGCACCGAGCCCGTGGAGGAAATTATCCGGGCGCTGGACGAAGCACTCGCTTGAACGCGGCTCCGCACTGCACCCTCGCCGTCAAAGCGATCCCCAACGCGCCGCGCACCCAAGTGGTCGGATGGATCGGCGACGCCGTGAAAATCAAGGTGCACGCGCCGCCCGTGGAAGGCCGCGCCAACGAAGCCTTGTGCGAGTTTCTCGCGGACCAACTCTCGTTGCCCAGACGTGCCGTGCAGGTGCTCCGCGGTGACACCTCGCGCCAAAAACTTGTCCGCATCGACGGCCTCACTCTCGATGAAGTGCGGCACGGGTTGGGACTCTGACCGGACCGAGTCGCGAGCAGATGCGCACCCCGTGGCCGCAAGGGTTGGCGACCGTCGCGCCCTTCTTCATCCCGGGTCGCGCCAACGTGCGAACACGGTCGCAGCATGATCCGGCTCGAGTCGGTCCAAGATGCGGCTCGCGTCGCGCCACTGTCCGGCTCGGTTCGCACCAGAACCCCGCTCGAGGCGCGCCCAGGTCCCGGCCGCGAAGGCCTCACGC
>JAEYQF010000127.1 GCA_023410155.1 Verrucomicrobiota bacterium
CCAGATATCTTTCCGATACGTCTCGGAAAAACGACTCCAGCGCTCGGCCAGCTTGAGCATGGCGCCAAGGATCTCAGCCCGCGCTGGAAAGCAAATGCCAGGTCACAAAGCCCATGCCGGCCACGCCCAACACCGCGGCGATCGCGACCGGTGCGTAGCTGACGAAGACGGTGCTGAGGAACAACCCTGTCGAGCCCGCCGCCGCTGCCATCAGGGGCCGCGTGAGACCTTGGGTGCAAAACAAGAAACCGAGAAAGCCAAAACCGAGCGCCGCGCGGAAACGCACGAGCGGGTAGACCGAGACCGCACCGAGCGCGAGCAGCACGGCGAGGAGCAAGTCCGCGGCCGCCAGCAGCACGAGCGGAGACGTGGCGATCTTCCCGTAGTCGAGTGCGATCACGATCTCCGCGGCAGGCAGCAGGCCGCCGGCAGCACTGATCAACAAGATGAGGATCGCAGCCCAACGGCCGAAGCCGGCGGCCCTCGCCATGGCGATCGCGGGATCTTGCTTGTCCTTGGTATCCGCGGTCCGGCCCTCGGCGGCCGCGAGCATCTCGTTGACCGTGATGGGACGGTCGGCTTCGTCGGCCTTGTTGAGGGTGGCGATCTTCGCGTCATTGCGAAGGGAGAGTTTCTTCTTCTCCGGAAACAGCGCGGCCTTGAGGTTATGCGTGGCGTCGATCGTGATCCACTCCTCCGTAGCGGTCTCGTAGTAGAGGGTGGCCGGCGTGACCTGACCTGAATCGACCAGCGAGGATAATTGCTCGAGCGTGAAGGGGCCGCGGGCCTCGGTGTCCGACTCGTTGCGGATGTAGAATTCCTGGGTCGCCATGCGCGGGAAGCTGGGATGCGCCTGCCGGACCGGCAAGAGTTTAGTGGGCGGGGCCCTTGCCGGGTGGGAGCGATCGTGATTCCGCTCGCCGAGTTTAAGGTTTCGTTACGATCGCGCCGCGGCACGTCCGCGGCTCGCGCTCACATGCGCGTCAACGTGCGCAGGCCGAGCAGTCGCAGTCCGGTCTCCAACACCAGCAACGTCCGACCGCAGAGGAGCAGACGCCGGGCGCGCAGGGCGGGATCCTCGACGAGCACCTTGTCGCTGTTGTTGAAGAAGCTGTAGTCGCCCGCGAGCTCGAAGAGATACAGACACAGGTAGTGTGGCCGCAGGGAGTCGGCCGCGAGCCGGATGGCGTCGGGGAATTTCGCGAGCTTGCGTGCGAGTGCGATCTCCGCGGGGGTCTCGGGCGGGGTGGCGGCCGAGTCGATCGAGCGATCGTCGGGCGCGACCGCGGCCTTGCGGAAGATCGAGTGGATACGCGCGACCGCGTAGAGCAGGTAGGGCGCGGTGTTGCCGTCCAGCGCGAGCATCTTGTCCCACGAGAAGACGTAGTTGCTGCTGCGATTCTGCGAGAGGTCGGCGTATTGCACGGCGCCGATGCCGACCGCGCGTGCGATCTCGCGACGCTCGGATTCGGGCAACTCGGCGTTCTTCTCGGAGACGATCGCAAACGCTCGCTCTTCTGCTTCGTCCAGCAGTGCCTTGAGCTTGATCGTGCCGCCGTCGCGCGTCTTCAGCGCCTTGCCGTCTTCGCCGGTCACAGCGCCGAACGTCACGTGATGCAGCTCGGGCAGGCGGTAGTTTTTCGCGGTGAACCACTTTTTCGTGGTGAGAAACAACTGCTCGAAATGGTCTCCCTGGCGGAAGTCGGTGACGACCACCACGCCGTCCGCGCGGAAGTGCTCGGCGCGATACAGCACGGTGGCGAGATCGGTCGTGGCGTAGTTCGAAGCGCCGTCGGCTTTGCGGATGAGGAACGGCTGGGTCTTGAAACGCGGATGCTCCGGGTGAAACACCGCGAGCGCGCCTTCGCTGACCACCGCGAGCCCGGTTTCGGTGAGCTCCTGGTAAATGCGCTCTACCTTGTCGTTGTAGAACGACTCACCGAGGTTGTAGTCGAACTTGATCCCGAGCCGCTCGTAGATCTGTTCGAAGGCAGCGAGGCTCACGTCGGAAAATTTTTTCCACAACGCGACGTTGTCCGGATCGCCGCTTTGCAATTTCACGAGTTCGCGGCGTGCCTCCTCGAGTTCGGGCGAGCCGTCAGGCGTGGCGTTGTTGCCGAGTTTGTAGAGCCGCTCCAGCTCCTCGATCGCGTCGTTCTCGAGGGCTTTCGGATCGGCCCAACGCTTGTAGCCGTAGATGAGTTTGCCGAACTGCGTGCCCCAATCGCCGAGGTGGTTGTCGCGAATCACACGCGCGCCGGTGAACTCGAGCATCCGGCAGATCGCTTCACCGATCACGGCGGAACGGAGGTGGCCGACATGCATTTGCTTCGCGGTGTTGGGCGACGAATAATCGACCACCCAAGTCTGGCTGGCGTGCGCGGCGGCGGCGCCGACCTGGAGTTGCGCGGCGGAGTTGTAGGTCTGCAACCACGCGAGCAGTGCGGCCGGTTTGAGCGTGAAATTGATGAAGCCCGGACCGGCGATCGTGACGTCGTAGTGTTCGCGGACAGACGCGGGCAGGGCGGCGACGAGTTGGTCTGCGGTGGCGCGCGGGTTGAGTTTGCGCGCCTTGGCGTAGCCGAGCACGCCGTTAGCTTGAAAATCGCCGTGCTTCGGATCGGCCGTCCGCACCTCGGGGGCGAAAGCGTCGGCGTCGGCCAGACCCGCAGCGATGGCGGCGGACTTGAGAGCCGTGTCGAGATCGGCGGCGAGGTTAAACGAGACGTGCATCCCGCGAGAAAACCGCACCGCTGCCGCGCCGCGCAAGCGCGGAGTTCGCCAACGTCAACGCCCTGGTAAGAGCTAACACCGGAGGCAGTGTCGGGCTCGCGAAACAAGGGCGATGATGCGCGACGGCGTCGCGGGAGGATCCACGCCACGCGACTCGCGCCGGAGTCAGGTGCGACACGGTGCGCCACCGGTCGCGACGCGAA
>JAEYQF010000140.1 GCA_023410155.1 Verrucomicrobiota bacterium
CGAGCCGGCGCTATCTCGGTTCCGGCATTGTCCCGAATACACCTGAGAATCTTCGGCGGTGGATGACCGATCCGCAGGAAGTGAAGCCGGGTGCGTTGATGCCTAGTTTCAAACTCAACGACGAGCAGCTCGCGCACCTGCTCGCTTATCTGGCCACGCTGCGATGAACACCGCGCCACACTCGCCCGCGTCCGCGCTCACGGCCGACTCCGTGGCCGAGGCGAAGCGCGCGCACTGGCGGCTCGCGTGGCTCTCCACGGTCGATCACAAGCGCATCGGGATTCTTTATCTTCTGTTCGCCTTGTTGTTCTTCGTGATCGGCGGACTGGAGGCGTTGTTCATCCGGCTGCAGCTGGCGATCCCGAACAACACCCTGGTGTCGCCCGACGCGTTCAACGCGCTCTTCACGATGCACGGCACCACGATGATCTTCCTTGTCGCGATGCCGGCGCTGTTCGGGTTCGCGAACTATTTCGTGCCGCTGATGATCGGCGCGCACGACATGGCGTTTCCGCGGCTGAACGCGTTGAGCGTGTGGCTCGTGCCCTTTGGCGGGGCGCTGTTGCACTTTTCCGTTTTCGTCGGCGTGCCGGACATGGGCTGGTTCGCCTACACGCCGTTGAGCGAGCGGCCCTACAGTCCGTCGGCTGGCGTCGACTACTGGATCATTTCGCTCATCGTGCTCGGCATCGGCTCGGTCGCGACGGCGGTCAATTTGATCGCAACCGTGCTCACGGTGCGTGCGCCGGGCATGACCCTGCGGCGGCTGCCGCTGTTTGTTTGGATCAACTTCGTCAACTCGTTCATCGTGATCTTCGCGCTGCCGGTGCTGAACGCGGGGCTCGTGATGCTGCTGATGGACCGGCAGCTCGGCACGAGTTTCTTCCTGGAGCGGGAGGGCGGCTCCTCGCTTCTGTGGCAGCACATCTTCTGGTCGTTTGGCCACCCTGAGGTCTACATCCTCGCGCTGCCGGCGTTCGCAATCATCTCGGAGGTGATCCCGGTCTTCTCGCGCAAGCCGATCTTCGGCTACGAGTTCGTTGCGATCTCGTCCGTCGCGATCGCATTGCTGAGTTTCGGAGTGTGGGCGCACCACATGTTCACCGTCGGGATGGGTCGCGGGCCGGACACGTTCTTCGCGATTGCATCGATGCTCATAGCGATTCCCACCGGGGTTAAAGTGCTCAACTGGAGCGCCACGATGTTCAAGGGCAGGGTGCGGCTGACGGTGCCGATGATGTATGCGATCGCGTTCATCATTCAGTTCACCATCGGAGGACTGAGCGGCGTGACTCACGCGGCGCCAGCGCTCGATTGGCAGACGAAGAACAGCTACTATCTCGTGGCGCATTTCCACTACGTCGCCGTCGGCGGTGTCGTCTTCGCGATCCTCGCCGCGATCCACTACTGGTTCCCGAAGATGAGCGGACGCATGTTGTCCGAGCGGCTCGGGAAGTGGACGTTCTGGTGCATGGTCCTGGGTTTCAACGGCACGTTTTTCATCCAGCACATTCTCGGGTTCGTCGGCATGGGCCGCCGCGTTTATACGTATCCAGATTTTGAACACTGGGGCTGGATGAACTTCGTCTCCACGATCGGCGCGTGCCTCATGGCGGTGGCCGCGCTGCTGCTCGTTCTGAACTTGCTCCGGAGTTTTTTCCAGGGTGCGCCAGCGGGAAACAACCCATGGAGCGCGTGGACGCTTGAGTGGGCGACGACCTCGCCCCCGCCGGTGCATAACTTCGAAGCACTGCCGCCGATTCACAGCCGCCGCCCGTTGTGGGACGTGGCGAATCCCGACCGGCCGGACCCGCCGGTAGGTGGCGATGCGCTCACCGTGCCGGACCGTGCGAAGACATCGTCGTGGAGCCTGATTGCGTCGGAGGCGGCGTTCTTCGGCACGCTGCTGCTCGTGTTCGTCTACTTCAACCTCGCGCCGCCGCCGGGCCCGAACGCCAGGACCCACCTCGATCTGGCTACGACGGCGTTCTTCAGCGTTTTCCTGTTCGCGAGCAGTTTCACTCTCTGGCGTGCGGAAGTCGCGGAGCGGGAGGGGCGACGAGGCGGACTCGTCGGCTGGCTGGCGCTTACGATTGTGCTCGGTGCGGTGTTCCTCGGTGGGCAGGTCTACGAATATCGCGAGCTCTACCATGAGGGTGTGACGCTCACCACAAACCACTTCGCCTCTTCGTTTTATCTCCTCACCGGGTTTCACGGCTTCCATGTGTTTGGCGGTCTCGTGGCTTTGCTGATCGTGCTCGGGCTGCTCGTGACCGGTGACTACCGCAACCGCCCGTCGCCGCTGGTGGCGGTGGGCCTCTATTGGCATTTCGTGGACGTCGTGTGGGTGCTCGTGCTCGCCGTCGTTTACGTGTTGCCGCGCTTCTTATGAGACCCACGTCGCTCAACCTCGCGCCGCGTGACCGGGAGGAGGAACACGCATGAAGAAACCACCGGACTCGCCGAAGAGCCCGTCGCCAGCGCAGGGTTCGACCACAAGGCCGCCCGACTGGGAGCCGGTCGTCGCCGGGCATCTGCCCGAGCCGACCTTCTGGCCGGCCGGGCTGGGACTCGCGATCACGTTTCTTTTCTGGGGGCTGATCACCTCGTGGGTGGTGTTCGTCGTCGGGCTGCTCCTGTTCATCTGCTCCCTCGTGGGCTGGATCATCGATATTCGCCGTGAACGAAACTCCGATCACTCCTGATCCCGACGGGCATCCGCCGGCCGTGCCGACGCGCGAGGTCGCGGCGGTGATTTCGCGGAGGCGATTCCTCACGCGACTTTCGCTTTCGCTCGCCGGCGTCTGTGCCGGCGTGCTCGGCGTGCCGGTGGTGGGTTTCATCGCCGCGCCGATCTTCCGAAAAGTCGCGGGCGTGTGGCGCGACGTCGGTGCACTCGACGACTTCAAGGTCGGCGAAACCGTGAGCGTGACTTTCGAGGATCCCTCGCCCCTTCCGTGGGCCGGCGTGACGGCACGAGCCGCGGCTTGGCTCCGGCGGGAAAGCGAGCAGCAGTTTACCGCCTTCTCGGTGCACTGCACGCACCTCGGATGTCCGGTGCGCTGGATGCCCGGCGCCAATCTCTTCATGTGCCCCTGCCACGGCGGCGTCTACTATGCCGACGGCAGCGTGGCGGCCGGGCCGCCGCCGCATCCACTTTTCAAATACGACGTGCGCGTCGTCGAGGGCCGCCACGTGCAGGTCAAGGCCGACGCCATCCCGATTACGACCACGCTATGAAACGGCTGTTTTCATCCGGGTGGGAGTGGATCGACGACCGGCTCGGGCTGAGCGATTTGTTCGGGCCTTCGCTCAAGCACCTCGTGCCGCGCGATGCGAAATGGTGGTATGTGTTCGGCAGCGCCACGCTGGTCGCGTTCATCGTGCAGATCGTCACGGGCGTCGCGCTGGCGTTTTCTTTCGTCCCGTCGTCGGCGCAGGCGTTCGACACCCTGCAGTTCATCACCCACGAGGCGCCCTTTGGAAACTTCCTTCGGGCGATGCACTACTATGGCGCGTCGGCGATGGTGCTGATGGTCGGCGCGCACATGGCGCAGACGTTTCTCTTCGGCGCCTACAAATATCCGCGCGAGATGAGCTGGGCCACGGGTGTGCTGCTTCTCGGATTCACGCTCATCATGGGATTCACGGGCCAGCTGCTGCGCTGGGACCAGACAGCCGCCTGGTCGGTGGTCGTCGCCGCAGAGCAGGCGGGGCGGGTGCCACTTATCGGCGACTGGCTCGCGCGCTTCATCCTCGGCGGCAACACGCTCGGCGGCGCGACCCTGAGTCGCTTTTTCGCCATCCACGTTTTCCTGATTCCGGGGATCATGTTCGCGTTCATCGGACTGCACGTGTGGCTCGTGCTGCGTCACGGCATCTCCGATCCGCCAAAACCGGGGAAACCGGTGAACCCGAAAACCTACCGGCAGGAATACCACGCGGAACTCAAGCGCACGGGCGTGCCGTTCTGGCCGGACGGCGCCTGGCGCGACTTCGTCTTCGGCACTGCCCTGATTCTCGTGATCGCCGTGTTGTCGATCGTCTACGGTCCGCCACCCGTCGAAACACCGCCGGATCCGAGCATCCTCGATGCCGATCCGCGGCCAGACTGGTATCTACTCTGGTATTTCGCCGTGCTCGCCCTGATCCCCGAGCGGCTCGAAGGGGTCGTGATGATTCTCGGGCCGGTGCTCATCGTTGTGATTCTGCTGTTGGCGCCGATCGTGAACAACAAAGGCGAACGCCACTGGTCGAGGCGTCCCTGGGCGGTCGGCGCGGTGCTTCTCACTGTGTTGATGATCGGTTCGTTGTGGATCGCCGGTGCGAAGGCTCCATGGTCGCCCCACTTCGAAGCCGAGCCTCTGCCCCCGGAAGTCGTGCGGGCGGCCGAGGGACCGATCGCGGAGGGCGCCCGCGTGTTTCACGAGCGTGCCTGCCTGAATTGTCACCTCATCGAGGAACACGGCGGCCGCCGCGGCCCTGATCTCACGACCGTCGCGCATCGCCTGACAGAGAACGACATGATCCTTCGCATCGTGAACGGCGGGCGCAACATGCCCGCGTATGGCAACATCCTCCAGCCGCGCGAGGTCGATGCGCTCGTCGCATTCCTGCAATCGCGGCGCGGCCCCGAACGCACCGAACGGGGCGGCCTGCGCACCGAAGGGGGCCCGGCCGACCACGGGCGGTAACCAAGAACCGAATACACATGATACATCGACATCCTCTTTTTCGCGCCGGGCTCGTGCTTGGATTGGGCCTGGGCGGCTTTATCGACGGTATCGTGCTGCACCAGATCCTCGGCTGGCACCACTTGATCTGCACCACGGAAACCTGTGCACCGGAGTCGATCGCGGCACTCCAGCGCCAGAACATGCAGGACGGATTTTTCCACGCGGCCACGTGGCTGCTGACCGTGGCGGGAGTGGTTTTGTTGTGGCGGGCCCGCACCAGCGCACCGACCGGCAGCGGTGGCGGGAACGTTTTCGGCGGCGCGGTGGCCGGGTGGGGCGTATTCAACTTCGTCGAAGGACTGATCGACCATCAGATCCTTGGAATCCACCACGTGAAGCCCGACAGTCCGCATTGGTTGATCTACGATTTGTTGTTTCTCGCGTCCGGCGTGATTCTCGCCGCGCTCGGATGGATGATAGCCGGCCGCTCGCGGCGCATCGATCGGCTGGTGTAATCGGTGCGAGAATCGCGCGCCTCCGAGTGCGGATGGCGATGTTGCGGCGCCGCAACAGCAATGCCGTGATCGCGCCGCGCGTATCCAAGAGCCGACCATGTGGCGCCCACAGCTGAGTTCACGGTCGCGCCCAGGTGCGGACTGTGTCGCACCAATGAGCGAACCAGGTCGCACGCCCGTGCGCATCGACTCGCGCCAAGCTGTGAACACCGTCGCGCTGAGATGCGGCATGACTCGCGCCACGATGCGAACCAAGTCACGCCAAGATCTGGACCGACTCGCGCCGCGATGCGGACCGAGTGACGCCAACGAGATAACCAAGCCGCGCCAACTCGAGGCACGATTCACGCGGTTTGCGCGCTCCCCGCAAAGTCGACTGACAGTTGTCGTTGTAGCTCTCGCGATCGGTTCGAAACTGCGCTCCGAGGTCCTCGGGCTGCTCAGGGTTGGATGATGCCTTTGCGGATCGCGAAGCGGACGAGATCGGTCTGGTTTTGCAGACCGAGTTTGCGCAGGAGGTTCGTGCGGTGCGTCTCGGCGGTTCGCGGACTGATGAAGAGTTTCTCCGCGATCTCCGTGTTGCCGGCGCCTTCGGCTGCAAGCTCGAGGACCATGCGTTCGCGGGGCGAGAGCGATTGCAAGGGGTCGCCGGGGTCGGCGGGTTTCGTGACCAGCGCGTTGATGGCCCATTCCGAGAGGGGCGCGCTCAGATACCGGCGACCGGCGAGCACTTCGGTCAGGGCGCGGGCGATCTCCTGCGACTCGGAGCCTTTCAGGATGTAAGCCATGGTGCCGGCGCGGAGCGTCTCGATCACATACGCTTCGTCGTTGTGCATGGAGAGCACGATGACGCGGGTGTGTGGGCTGATCGTGCGGGTCTGACGGAGCACCTCGATGCCGTGCAGACGCGGCATGTTGAGGTCGAGGACCAGCACCGCGGGTTTGTGCTTTTCGACGAGTTGGACGGCGCTGAGTCCGTCGGAGGCTTCGCCCACCACCTGACACGTGCCGTTGTTTTCGAGGATGGTGCGAAGTCCGCGGCGAACGATCTCGTGATCGTCGGCGATGATGGCGGTGATCATGAACGGGCGGAGACGGAGGTGAGGGAGAATTCAGCGTGGATGCGGGTGCCCTGCGAAGGCTGAGAGACGATCTCGAGCTGACCACCGACGAGCTGGACGCGCTCGGTCATGCCGGCGAGCCCGAGGGAGTTGTGCTTCGCGAGACCTTCGCTCGGGTGAAAACCGCGGCCACGGTCGGAGATCTCGACGTGGAGCGCGATGTCGTCGGCGGCGACGGTCACCACGGCGGTTTGGGCGCCGGAGTGTTTCGCGACGTTGTTGAGCGCCTCCTGCACGACGCGATAGGCGGTGATCTCGAGCTCGGGAGCGAGGCGTTGCGGCGGGAGCGCGAGGTCGAGCTCGATCTGGATCGACGTTTGGCGGCGATAGCGGTCGACGAGCCACTTGATCGCGGGCTCGAGGCCGAGATCGTCGAGCATGCGCGGACGGAGCTGGAGCGTCATCTCGCGCACGGTGCGGAGCAGTTCGTCGGTCACGGAGAGCGCTTCGCCGAGGGCGGCGCGATCGTTTTGTGCGGCTTCGAGTTGAAAGCGCAGGCCGGTAAGGAGCTGGCCGACCTGGTCGTGAAGTTCGCGCGCGATGGCGTGGCGCTCGTCCTCCTGCACGCGGAGGATGCGGTTGGAGAGTGCCTGGAGCCGGGCGGCGTTTTCTTCGGTGCGTTGCTCGGCGGCTTTGCGCACGACGATCTGGGATTCGAGGTCGCGCGTGCGTTCGGTGACCTGATCGGCGAGCGAGCGGTTGAGCTCGGCGAGGGCGTGGGACAGTTGGGCGTTGAGCTTCTCCGTGTCCGCGCGCTTGAGCGCGTCGTTGAGGGAAAAAACGAGATCGGGCAGGCTGCTGCCATCGAACGGGAGGAAGTCGTGGGCCCCGAGCTGAAACGCCGCGATCGCGGTGGCGCTCGACTGGGTGTGGGAGAGGACGATGGCGGGCTTGTCCTCGGCCACGGAGCGGAGCCGGCGGAGCACGTCGAGCATGTGCTCGTCCTGTATCCCCGGACCCACTACAAACGCGTCGCAGGTGAAGTCGCTGCGCAGGTAGGCGTCGAGTTCGTGTGGCGGCAGGCTCTTGAGCACGAGACGGGAGGAGTTTGCGGCGAAGAACCCTTCGATCTCTTCCTGCGTGGGGCGATAGGACTCGATCAACAACACCTCGTGCTCACGGGGCGGAGGCATGACCGCGCGTTGGCGACGGGAGCGCTCGGCGACACGGCGTGCGATTTCCGGGATGCGGCGGAAGTCGGCAGAGTTTTTATTGATGCAATCCACGGCGCCGGCTCGCAGCGCGCGAATGGCGAGTTCGTGTTCGCCCTGGCCGCTGACCATCACGACGGGTGTCGGATCGCGCCGCGCCGTGAGTTCGCCGAGCACGTGCAGCCCGTCCGTATCCGGCATCATCAAATCGAGGAGCAGCACATCGAAGCCTCCCCGCTGCATGGCCGCCAGACACGAGCGGCCGTCGGAGACGTGCTCGATCTGGCACTCGGGGGCGGTGCGTTCGAAGAGCAGGTGCACGATCTCGGCAATCTGCGGGTCGTCCTCGGCATGGAGCACGCGAATCATGGCTGGGTAGGCGAGCACTGTGACGCGGTGACGCGGGTTGCCAAGCAATCGGCACGACCACTGGGAAATGAACCCCTAGATGCACTGCGGAAACACCCCAGCGCATTTTGCGAGGCTCAATTACGGGCCCGCCCGGATGCCCGGTTTTCCGAGGAAAAACTATGCTCTGGGCATGATCTCGAGCACCTCCAACGCCCGCCTCACCAAGGTCGCTGTCCGGGCGTTGCTGGTGGTGCTCATGGCCGTTTACGGGCTGCTCACCAGCGGCTGCAATTCGGTCTCCAACGAGGAAAACCTCGCGTTGTTCGCGATGAACGCCCCCTTGCCGAAGATCGTCGCCAAGGGCACTGAGCTCGCCGCCGCCGAGAAGGCCGCCGCCGAGACCCACGGCTGCATCGCGGTGCGCGGCGAAGGTCCCTCGATGGAACCGGTTTACCTCGACGGCACGGCGGTCGTGATCCGCGTCGGCGGCTACGACAAGCTCAAGAGCGGCCTGCCCATCGTTTACAAGGACAGTCGGGGCGTGGCCGTGGCCCACATGCTCGTCCGCCAGACGGACGCGGGCTGGATTGCCGCGGGCCTGAACAATAACGGCAACGACGTGGAACTGGTGACGCGTGACAATTTGGTTGGTGTTATCACGCAGGCATTCGCCTCGAAGACCGGGCCGCTGCCCAAGTCGGTGGCGGCCCGCATCGCGCTCAACGAGCAGGTCGCCAAGGGCGCATCGGTCGCCGCGATGGGCCTGTGAGCACCGCTCCTTTTCCTAGTTCAAACACGATTCCCCGGCTCTGTTCGGTCTCGCGGATGAGACCGGCACCGCCCGGGGCTCGGTGCGCCTGAACTGCGTTTGCGCAGAGTTATAAAATTTTAGCGAAAGTCGGCTCGAAACGCGCCGATTGGGGAGGCGTTGACGCTATGATCGCCGACCCAGCCACTTCCGTGAACGGTGCCTTCACCCCCGCCGATATCGTGCGGGAGCTGAAGCATCTGCCGTCGGCTCCGAAAGTGCTTCCGCGGCTCAAGCAACTGCTCGGCGATGGAAACTCCTCGATGCAGGAAATCGTCGCCCTCATCCGGCTGGATCCGGCGATCGCCGCACGCGTTCTCGCCGTCGGCAACAGCGCCTACTACAGCAAAGGCACGCGCTGCTTCAATGTGGAGGAAGCCGTCAACCGCGTCGGCTACACGCAGGTGTATGACCTCGTGTCCTTCGCCGTCGCTTCGCAGGTCCTCGTCCGGCCGCTCGCCGTTTACGAGATCGAGGCCGACGATCTGTGGAAATCTTCTGTCGCGTGCGCCCTCGCCGCCGAACTGCTGGCCGGTCGCACCGGGCAGGATCGCGATGTGGCCTATACCGTCGGCCTGCTCCATTGCCTCGGCATGGTGGCAATCGATGCCTGGGCGCTGCAACATCGCCCCCAGCTTCGCCTGCGCAACAACGGCCTGCCTCGTGAAGCCACGGAAGCAGAGCGCGCCGAGCTCGGTTTTACCCAAGCCGACACGGGTGCCGCGCTGCTCAATCACTGGGCTTTTCCGCACGCGATGTGCGAACCCGTGCGTTGGCAATACGCGCCCCGGGCGTCCGGCGGACACACGCGCATGGCCTGTCTGTTGCACTGTGCGAAGTGGCTCCGCACCGTCGTTTGCGCCGCGCCGGGGACCCCGCGTCCACCGCTCCCGGCAGAAGCCGCGCTGCAGATGGTGCCGCTGCGCGCCGCGGAATTGCCCGCGCTGGTGATCGAACTCGAGAACCGGCTGCGCGAGGTCAGCTCATTGCTCGAAGTCGATCAACATCAGGGCTCCACGGTCGCGCATCGATTCCCCAGCAACATCTGGGAGAAATCAGCCTAAGCCGCGCGCGCGCGAGTCGCGCCGCACTTTGCCTCGGGTCGAGCCACACGAAGGCGCGACCCGGGATGAACCTTGCCGCGACCCGAGCCGCACTGAGGTCCGACTGGACCCGCCCTCTGGCGCGACCCGGGACGAGGAGCGCCGCAAAGGCCAATCCCCTCAGGCGCTGGTGCGCGCGTAGATTTTTTGCAGCAAGGCGGCCGAGGGCGCCACGGGGCTGGGCGTGGGCTTCGGCCCGGACAAACTGTAGCGGAGCAGCAGCTGTTCGTTTTCCTTGTCGAGCTGCAGGATCTGCAAGATTCGCGAGCGGGTGCTTTCGAGCAGCTCCCGCGCCTCCGGGTCGCGCACCGGCCCGGCGGGCACGCCCCTCAGGTTCTCGAGGGATTGGTCGAGGCGCTCGAGCAGACTGCGCTTCTTCTCGACCAACTCGGGCGGAAGAGGCCGCTGGTGCTGACGCAGGAAACGATTCTCCTCGAGCGCACAGGCGTGGAGATCGTCACAAAGCTGGCGGTGTTGTTGGAGCGCTTCCGGGGTGGTCATGGGTCGGCTGGGCGGCGGCGACGGCCGTTTTCTGGCCGGTCGTGGTGTCGAAAAGGGTGGAGACTTGGTGGTCCACCTTATCGCGCCAGTCGACGTGAGCAAGACGTGTCTCGGCCATGCGCACCAGGTCCGCGATTTCCGGCGCGGGCGCAGGCCCGGCGAGCTGGACGACGTCGCGGAATGTCGCGCACGCGCGCGGCACGTCGCCGAGCCGTTCGAGGCAGAGCCCGATCTGGTAAGTCACGGGGATTTTCCACGCCGGCTCCTCCGCGAGCGCGGCGAGACTCTGGTAAATCTGGAGCGCGTTGAAGACGTCGCCGGCGGCGAAAAAGTCATTGGCGAGCTGGTTGCCCGTCCGGCGCTGCCAGTAGGCCCAGCGCTTCGGGTCGGCTTCGATGCGCGACTTCTCGGCGCGGAGCAGTTCGATCGTGGCGACGAGCGCTTCCTGCGGCCGTTTCAGCTGCCGAAGGGAAACCGAGAGCAGGTAGCGGGCCTCCGGCACATTTTCATCAGCGGGCCATTGGTCGAGGTAGGCGCGCAGCGTGGTGACCGCGGCCTCGTATTCAGAAAGCAGATACTGCGAATAGGCGGACTTGAAATGCGCGCGCGCGCGGTCGGCGGGCGCGAGATCGAGCATGCGCAGCCGCGAGAAGAACTTCGTGGCCTCAGCGAAGTCGCCGGTCTGGAAATAAGTCTCCGCCACCTCGAACTGCGCGGTCTTGGCGAGCAGTTGGTAATGCTCGAAGCCTTCGTCCGAGGGTAGCTTGAGGGTGGAGTTGATGACGTTGTAGAAGCGCGCGATCGCGAGCTTCGGCGCGCCCATGGCGCGGAGCGTGCGGCCCAGGTCGAGCAGGGCGTCGGGCACGCGTTCGTCGGCCGGATATTCCTTGAGGTATTTCTCGTAAATGGCCGCGGCCTTGGTGAGCGAGCCCTCGCGGCGGTGCATCTTGGCGAGCCCGAGCAGCGCGCTCTTCGTCTGCGGCAGCGGCGCGGTTTGATTCAGCACCTGTCGGAACGCGATCTCTGCAGCCGCGTAGTCTCCGCGCTCGGTCAGACTATTGCCCAGGTTGACCAAGCCCTGCGATTCCCGCTCGGTGAGCCGCAAGAGCTCATGCACCGGCGTTTGGGCGGGAGTGGCGGCCGCGGGCGGGGCCACTGGTTGGTGCACCGCCGCGCCGGACTCGACAGGGTGCCTGCTGGCGGGCGTATCGGCCCCGGAGGTCTCGGACGCGCAGAGCGGAGCGCGCGCGATCAGGAGCAGCACCGCCGCGAAACAGCAGCGGCGGAGCGTGGAGGGCGTCGCGGAGCGGAGAATCATCGCGGAGTCTGGGTGTAGGTCGCGGAACTCGGAGGCAACGGAGCAGCCGTGGGCACAGTCCGTGGCACGGGCACGATCACGTCGGGATCACCCGGGAGGGTGGCGGGAATCTGGAAATAGGGCAGGAAGTCCTCGGGACGCACCGGGGGCCGGGTATCGTCGGGCAGGATGGGTGGTGGCGTGCGCGTCGGGACGGCGACAGGGTCCACCACGGGATCGCGCTCGACACCGAGCGGATGCGTGGAGGAGAGCACGACGTGAGGCGTGTTGTTCTCCGCCGTCGCGGCCGGCAGCGTGGAAACGACGTCCGGTTTGTTCTCGGGCGGGGAGGAAGGGTGATCCTCGGAAGTGGGATAGGGAGGCGCCGTCGCCGGGGGATGGGTGGTGAGATCGGGCGGCGGAAGCGGTTCCTCGAAGCGCAACGGGGGCGCGCCGAGAACGGTGAGATACGGTTTCAGGGGCAAAACCGCGACACTGGCGGCGTGCGGCTTGGACCACGCTTTCGCCGCAGCAAGCAGTGAAAGGAGGAGCAGCGCCAGCCATGGCAGTGCCGGGCCCGCACCCGATGAGGGTGCCGGCGTTGGTTCGCGTAGATTCATTGAAAAAAAGACAGTCCATGTGATGGATCGTCCTGAGATGCCCGCTGATATATCGGCCCGATCTGACCGGGCCTGAAGCGGGTTTTCCACGCGGGCGCGGGGATCAGCGCCGGTCTTCGTCGAGGAGGGCGCGCAAGCGCCGGCCGACGTCTTCGAGCCGGTAGGGCTTTTGCAAGAACTCACTGTGGTTGAGTTGCTTGAACTCCTCCCGCACGTCGGCCGAGATGTGGCCGCTCACGACGAGCACCTTCACCGACGGCCGGCAGACGCGCACGATCTTGAGGACCTCGAGCCCGTTCGTGCCAGGCATGTTGAGGTCGAGCAGGATGGCATCCATCGGGCGCGTCGTGTCGCCGATGAGCTCGATCGCCTCGAGCCCGGTGGCGGCGGTGGACACGCGGTAGCCTTTGCGCGTGAAGGCCGCGGCAAGCAGGGTGCGCAGCGATGTCTCGTCGTCGACGATGAGCAGCGACTCCGTGCCGCTGGGAAAATCACCGCCCGTGACAGCGGGGGTGTTGACGACCACGTCCGCCGCGAGCGGAAGGTAAACGTGAAAGGTGCTGCCCGCATCGATCGTGCTGTCCACGTCGATGAAGCCATGGTGCCCGGAAACGATGCCATAGACGACCGCGAGGCCAAGGCCGGTGCCCTGGTTGGTCTGTTTCGTGGTGAAAAACGGCTCGAAGATGCGGGCGCGCACCTCGGGCTTCATGCCGCAGCCGGTGTCGCCCACGTCCAGGCGCACGTAGCGGCGGGTCGGATCTGCGGGTAAATGCCGCGCGATAAGTTCGGCGGCCGGGCGGATGCTGGTGGTGACGGTGATCGTGCCGCCTTTCGGCATCGCGTCGCGGGCGTTCACGCAGAGATTCAGCACGATCTGCTGAAGCTGGGTCTGGTCGCCCATGAGCGCCGGCAGCTTGTCCGCCAGCGCGAGTTGGAACGTGACGGTCCGCGGAAACGTCTCGGCCATGAGCGCGATCAGATCGCGGGCGAGCTGGTTGAGGTCGACGGGCGTGTAGCGCACCTCGGCCTTTCGGCTGAAGGTGAGGATCTGCTTCACCAAGCCGCTGGCGCGCTGCGCGGCACGGTGGATCTCCTGCAGGCCTTTCTGGAGGATCGCGGCATCGGCGCCGCCCTGCATGCAGAATTCCGCGTAACCGTGGATGATCGCGAGCAGGTTGTTGAAATCGTGGGCGATGCCCCCGGCGAGGGTGCCGAGGCTCTCCATCTTGTGCGCCTGGCGCAGCTCGGCCTCCAGCGCCTTGCGACCGGTGATGTCCTCGCGCAGGCAAAGCAGGTTGGTGATCTCGCCGGCGTGGTTGCGCACGGCGGAGACTTTCACCGATTCCCACACCGTGGTGCCGTCGAGGCGGTGCGTGGCAAATTCACCGCGCCACTCCTGGCCTTTGCGCACGGTGTCCCAGAATTGTTGATACGACTCCTCGCTCGTGTGGCCGTCGCGGAAGACGTCGAGATTGGAATCGAGAATGTCCTCCAGCGTGCGCCCGGTGACCTCGGTGAACTTCGGGTTCACGTATTGAGCGCGGCCGTCGAGATCGGTGATCACGATGGCGACAGGCGACTGCTCCACCGCGCTCGAGAGCCGGTGATATTGCTCCTCGGCGAGGCGCTGGCGGGTGATGTCGCGCCCCACGGCGCGGATCGCGGAGATCTGGCCGCTGGCGTCAGGTTGCGCGACTTTGTCCCATGCAAACCAACGCACGCCTTGCGGCGTCATCCAGCGATTTTCCGTCACGAGCCGGTGAGGCGGTCGGGCGATCTCAGTGAAGGAGGACTGCTCGATCGCCGCATCGTCCGGATGGATCAGATCGAGCAACGAAAGGCCGCGCAACGCGCTGACCGTTCGGCCGAATTTACGCGCGAAAGAAAGATTGCCGGCAATGAGGAGTCCATCAGGGCCGCAGCAATACGCCGGGTCGGCGCTGTTCTCCCAAGGGCCCAGCAAATTATCCACCGGCGTCGACAAGGATTCGCCGGCGATCGAGTCGCTCAACATGACGGACATTTGCCGAGGTTATCGGCGCAATCGGCCCCGGGTTGAGGGTATTCGCCTCAGACGAGGCCCTGGAGCATCGATGGAAGCCGTTGCAGGATATTGGCCAGCGAGGCGCGGGCCAGCATGGTCTCGGGACCGTCCGCACCGTAGAGGATTTTCCAGCCATCGAGCGCGAGCCACGAGTCGGCCTCGACCGGCGGGATGTTTTCGAAACCGCCGGTGATGCCGGCGTGGCGCACGACATGGTCGGCCACCTGCACGGCGGCCGGAAAAAGCCGGTGGTGCGGCGCACGGTCGGGATCGTTGTGGTAAAGCACGGCCGTGATGATCTCCGGCGCGATCTTGTGCCGGCTAAGGTAGTAGGCGCCGATGCGCGCGTGGTCCCAACCGATCAACTCGCGCTCCAGGCGGCATACGTCGGTCGCATCCCGCGCGGGTTGGTGCATGAGCGCGCGCAGCTCGTCGGGAAACGCGGTGGCCATCACGACCTTGCCGACATTGTGCAGCAGGCCGACGAGATAATCCGTGTCGTCGTCGATCTGCATCGCGGTCGAGGCGAGGATCTCGCGCGTGAGAATCGCGGTCCCGATGCTGTGGCTCCACAGATCCTTCCATGGCAGCGACGCCTGGTTGGACTGCAGTTTCTCCAATTCCTCGATCACCGGCGTCGCCATCGAGAGCTCGCGGATCTGGCGCAGGCCGAGGAAGAACACGGCTTCCTCGATATTGTTCACCCGCGTGGACAGGCCGAAGTAAACGGAATTGACCATGCGCAGGAGTCGCGCGGCCAGGGACGGATCGCGGCGGATGATCTCCGCGATCTGCGAGTTGAGGCTCTGTTCTGCGGTGAGCAGACTGTTGAGTTGCCGATTGATGCTGCCGAGCGAGCCGAGTTTGGGGCACCCGTCGATGCGGCGCATGATGGCCTCATCGTTGAAGGGAGCCGCGCTGGCGCTGGCGGGGGCGGACGCAGAAGCGAAAACCATTGGGAAAATTGGGTCGGGGCGGGCGCCACGGCGTGGCGAAACCGCTGCACGCTTTATCGGCGCCGGCCCGGATCCCTTGAGCGCGAAACTGCTCAAGCTCCGCCCCGGCTGAGCCGATCAACCCCTTGCAGTCGCAAACGCCCAGAGAGTGTCGCTTTCCATCACCCAGTGCCCGCTGCTCGGCCTTCGGATCTCGAAGCCCGCGCCGCCGCCTGCCTGTGAGGATCGGCCGGGCTGCCGCGACCGATGCTGACGCCTGCGCTCCAACAACTCCTCCGCCAGGGCACCGCGCATCACCAGCACGGACGGTATGGCGAGGCCGCGGCCTTGTTCGCGCGGGTGCGGCAACTCGCACCGCGAGATGCCGCCGGCTGGCATCACGGCGGCCTCACTGCGCTCGCCGTCGGACAAGCCGCCGAAGCGGTGCCCCTGCTCGAGCGTGCGTGGCAGTTGAGTCCAAACTCAGTCGCGTCCGCGTTCGGTCTCGGCGTCGCACGCGTGGCCACGGGCGACCAGACGGGCGCCGAGGCCGTGCTGCAACAGATCGTCAAGACGCAGCCGGCGATGGCCGAGGCGTGGCACTATCTCGCGCTTGTATTCAAAACCTCAGGACGCCTCGCCGAAGCGATCGCGGCGCAGCGCAAGGTGGTGGCGCTCAAGCCGGCCTACGCAGCGGGCTGGCATGCGCTCGGCTCTTCGCTCGGCGCCCACGGCAGTCCCACGGAGGCGCTCGCGTGTTTCGAGCGCGCGCTGAAGCTCGAGCCGGACAACCTTCGCACCCAACTCGGCCGCGGCATGATGCTCTTCAAGTGCTTCCGGGTGGAGGAAGCGGAAGCCGCCATGGGCGCGATTGTCGCCCGGGACCCGCAGCAGATCGAGGCGCGCAGCTACCGGCTGATGGCGCTGAACAGCCTGGAGCAGCGTCCTCGTGAAGCCGTGTTCGCCGAACACGTTGCCTTCGGACGCACCCTGCCGAAATTCCGGCCACCAGGATCCGTGACCGTGCCCGATCCGGCGCGGCGGCTGCGCATCGCTTTCCTCTCGCCCGATCTGCGCGAGCACTCGGTCGCATATTTTCTGGAGCCGATGCTGCAGCATCTCGACCGCGGAGCCTTCGAGATCTTTCTCTACCACGACCACGCCATCGTCGACGCGGTCAGCGCCCGGCTGCGCTCGCTGGCCGCAGGATGGCGGCATTTCGCCGGGCAGGCCGACGGTGTAGTGGAAAAGGCAATACGTGAGGACGCGCCCGACGTGCTCATCGATCTCGCGGGACACACCGGCCTGAATCGCCTGCCTCTCTTCGCGCGCCGGCTCGCTCCCGTGCAAGTGACGTATCTGGGCTACCCCAACACGACGGGTCTGCGCGAGATGGACTACCGCTTCGTCGATGCGTGCACCGATCCGGCGCCCGAGGCCGAGACGCTGCACACGGAGAAGCTGGTGCGCTTCTCCCCGACCGCGTGGAGCTATCTGGCGCCGGCCCATGCACCCGAGCCCGCCCCGCCGCCCTCGCTGGTCGCGAGACACGTGACGTTCGGCTCCTTCAACAACCTCACGAAGGCCACCGATGGCACGATGCGACGCTGGGCACGCGTGCTCGACGCCGTGCCCGGCTCCCGACTCCTGATCAAGTCGGGCGGCCTCGATGAACCAGCGGTTCGTGATCCGCTCCTCCGGCGGCTGGCCGCGGCGGGGCTCGGCGGGCGCGTGGAATTGTTGCCGCACGCGCGTGACACGGCTTCGCACCTCGACCTCTACGGTCGCGTGGATGTCGCGCTCGACACGTTTCCTTATCACGGCACCACGACTACCTGCGAGGCGCTGTGGATGGGCGTGCCCGTGGTCACTCTCGCGGGCGATCGCCACGTTTCGCGCGTCGGTGTGTCCTTGCTCGCCGCGCTCGGTCACCGTGAGTGGATCGCGGCGCAGGAGGATGACTACGTTCGCATCGCCGCAGCGCTCGCCCAGGACACCGAGCGCCGCACCGCGCTGCGCCGGAGTTTGCGCGACGAGATGAGGCTTTCCCTGCTGTGTGACCACGCCGGGCAGGCGCGTCGGTTTGGGATGGCGCTTCGCGAATGCTGGCAGCAGTGGTGCGCGGGTGCCGCCGAGAAGGAGCGGCTGGCGTCATGATGGCCGCGAAAAATCCACCCGCCCGCGCCTCCCACGTGTTGCTGACGCAGGCGTTGCAACTCCATCGTGCGGGCAAACTCGACGCCGCCGAGGGGCTCTATCGGCAGGTGCGTGGAGCGGATCCGCGCAACTTCGATGCGCTTCAGCTCTCTGCGCTGCTCGCGGAGCAGCAAGGCCGACTGCCCGAGGCGTTGACGCTGTTTCAGAGCGCACTTCGCATCAAACCCGATGCACCCGAGTGCCAGCTGCGCTATGCCGGCACGCTGGCGGCAGCCGGCCGGCACGCCGACGCAGAGAAGGTGTTGCGGGGCCTCGCTCAGCGCGGTTCGGCGGAGGCCTGGGATCAGCTCGCGCTCGTGCTGAAGATGCAGGACCGGATCGCGGACGCAGTCGCCGCGCACAATCAAGCGGTCGCACTTGCCCCGCAAAACGCCGCCTTCTGGTGCAACCGCGGCCTCGGTCTCAGTCTCGCTGGCGACTACGCTGCCGCACTTCGTTCCCATGAACGCGCGCTGGAAATCGCCCCCGGCTTTGCGGCGGCGCGTTTCGGTCGCGCGCAGTCACTGCACCAGCTGAACCGTCTCGAGGAGGCCGTCGCGGACTACGAGCGGTTCCTGTCGGCTGAGCCACGGCACGCGCAGGCGCGCAGCTACCGCCTCTTCGCGCTGCAGCACCTCGGCACGCGATCGCGCGCGGAGTTGTTCGCCGAGCACCAGGCGTTTGGGCGCGCCGTTGGCGCGGCGCCGGCCCGTGTTTTCGCAAATTCGAGAGACCCCGATCGGCGCCTGCGCGTCGGCATCGTATCGCCGGACCTGCGCGGCCACTCGTGCGCCTATTTTCTTGAGCCACTCCTCCGACACCTTGATCGGGAGCAGTTCGAAGTCGTGCTCTATCACGACCACTTCCGGGAGGATGCGATCTCAGCGCGGCTCCGCGCGCTCGCGGGCGCCTGGCGCAACACCGTCTCACTCGGTGATCCGGCGTTCGAGAAACTCGTGCGCGCCGATGCGCCCGATCTGCTGATCGACCTGGCCGGGCACACCGGCACGCGTAATCGCCTTCCGTTGTTTGCGCGGCGGCTCGCGCCCGTGCAGATCACCTATCTCGGCTATCCGGACACCACCGGCGTGCCCGCGATGGACTATCGCTTCGTCGATCCGATCAGCGATCCGGCCGGTGAGGCCGGTGCATTCGCAACGGAGAAACTTGTCCGATTCTCCTCGACTGCCTGGTGCTACACGCCGCCGGAGGAAGCGCCTGAGTTGCCCGCCGCCCGCGATCCTGCCCGCCCGCTCACGTTTGGCAGTTTCAATCATCCAGCGAAACTGACGGAGGCCACGCTGGCCTGCTGGGCGAGCCTCCTCGCGCAAACGCCCGGCTCGCGCCTGCTTCTTAAGGGCGCCGGCCTCGCGGGCGGCGCCGAGCGCGCCGAGTTCGAGGCCCGACTTGCCCGTTGTGGCTTGCCGCTGGATCGCGTTGATCTGCTCGAGCGGACCCCGGACACGCGTTCGCATCTGCAGCTCTACGAGCGCATCGACGTCGCGCTCGATACCTTTCCTTATCACGGCACGACGACCACCTGCGAAGCGCTGTGGATGGGCGTGCCAGTGATCACCCTTGAGGGCGATCGCCACGTTTCGCGCGTCGGCGCGAGCCTGCTGCGCGCCGTCGGACTCGACGATTGCATCGCCACCACGCCTGCCGACTACATCCAGGCCGCTCGGTCGCAAAGTAACCGAGTAGGTAGCTCTGTCCGGGCCGAGCTGCGGGAGCGGATGCGGCGATCGGTGCTGATGGACCACGCAGGGCAGGCGGCGCGCTTTGGGGCGGCCCTGCGCGCTTGTTGGCGCGAGTCGTGTCAGGCCAGGGCTCGGGTCGAGGCGTAACATGGCTCAACTCAAGACACAGCAGGTTCTCCAGGCCGCCATGGCCCATCACCAGGCCGGCCGTGCGGCGCAGGCGGAAACCCTCTATGCGCAGGTGCGCGCGGCCGATCCGCGCAGTTTCGACGCGTTTCATCTCTCGGGCTTCCTCGCGCTGCAGCAAAAGCGTATCCAGAACGCGGTTACGCTGCTCGAGCAGGCCGCGCGGTTGAATCCGCGCTCGGTGCTTTGCTGGCTGCGGCTGGGCCACGCGTATCGCGCGAGTGGTCGCCTGCCCGAGTGCCGGGCTGCGGCTGAACGGGCGATCGCCGCCGACCCGAAGAATGCAGACGCGCATTTTCTCCTCGGCGAGACGGCGGCCGCCCGCGACGGCATGGCCGCGGCGGTGCCACATTTCCGCCGTGTGACCGAGCTCCAGCCAAAGGCGGCGGATGCATGGGCCAATCTCGGTGTGGCGCTCGCCCAGACCGCGGGCTTGGACGAAGCCTTGGAGTGTTTCGCGCGATCGCTGGCACTCGATCCGGCTAACGCGCAGGCGCTCGTCGGACAGGCGCTCGCGCTGCAGTCGCTGCACCGACCCGGAGAGGCCGTCGAAGTTTACGACGAGGTGCTGCGCCGCTACCCGCAACACCATGAGGCGCGCAGTGCGCGGCTTCTGGCCCGCCACTATCTGGATGGGGTCGCACCGGATGCCCTTTTTTCCGAGCACGTCGAGTTTGGCGCGAATCTGCCGGCGGCCCGGCCGCCTCTTGAGTTCGAGCGCGATCGCACGGGTGAGCGGCGGCTGCGCGTGGCGTTTCTTTCGCCGGACCTGCGGGCGCACTCGGTCGCGTATTTTCTCGAGCCGCTGCTTGTGCATCTCGCGCCGTCGGACTTCGAGATCGTGCTCTATCACGATCACGCGCGGGTGGACGCGATGTCGGCGCGCCTGCGCTCACGCGCGCGGATCTGGCGGGAGTTTGCGGGGCAATCTGACGCCGCGGTAGCGGCGGCAATCGCGGCCGATGCCCCCGACATCTTGATCGATCTGGCCGGGCACACCGGGTTCAACCGATTGCCGCTGCTCGCACGCCGCCTCGCTCCGGTGCAGGTGACTTATCTCGGTTATCCTGACACCACGGGCGTGCCGGCGATGGATTATCGTTTCGTCGATGCCATCACCGATCCTCCCGGCGAAGCGGATCGTTGGGCCACCGAGCAACTTGTGCGCTTCGCACCCACCGCCTGGGCGTATGCGCCGCCGGTCGACGCTCCGCCGGTCGAAACGGTGCGATCGCCGGAGGCGCCGGTTACATTTGGGTGCTTTAATAATTTCTCCAAAGTCTCCCAGGCGACGTTGAGTCTTTGGTCGTCTTTGATGGCGGCGGTGCCCGGTTCGCGCCTGGTTTTGAAATCACAGGGCCTCGATGATCCCGCGCAGCAGCGACACGTGTTCGCCCGGTTCGCTGCTGCCGGCATCGACCCGCAACGGGTGCAACTGCTCGGTCGCACCACTGGAATCGCGGCTCATCTGGCGTGTTACGGCCAGATCGATGTCGCGCTGGACACGTTTCCTTATCACGGGACCACGACCACGTGCGAGGCACTCTGGATGGGCATCCCGGTGGTGACGCTCGAGGGCGACTGCCACATGGCGAGGGTGGGAGGGAGTTTGTTGCGCGCCGTCGGCCGGGCCAACTGGGTCGCGGGGACGCCCGCCGATTATGTCCGGATTGCGGCGGAGATTGGCCGGCAGCGAAACATCTTCGATCGCGGGGCACTGCGGGAGGCGATGCGGCGCTCGGTGCTTCTCGATCACGCCGCTCAGGCGCAGCGCTTCGGTGAGGCCCTGCGCGAATGTTGGCGCGCGTGGTGCCGACGGGCCGGAGCCCCGCCGACCGGCGCGCTGGTTTCCGCTAAGACCTGAGCACTTCGCGCCGATTAAGGAGCCCCATGATCGCTACGCCGATTCCGCGCGAGACGCTGCTGCATGTCGTTAAGTCGCTCCCTGCTTCGCCCCATATCCTGGTTCAGCTCGGGCATCTGTTGCTCGATCCGAACTCCGACATGGACGAGGTGATCAAGCTCCTGCGCTGCGACGCCGCACTGACGGCGCGTATCATCCGCATCAGCAACAGTGCCTTCTATGCCGCGGCGGCGCGCAACGCCTCACTCGAGGAGGCTCTGGCCCGCGTCGGCTTCAACGAAGTCTACCGCCTCACCGGCTTGGCTGCGCTCGCGCAGTTCGCTGACCAAGACCTCTCCGCCTACGGGATCACGGGCGCGCAGCTCCGCGAGAATGCGCTTCTCACCGCGCTGGTGGCGGAAGCACTCGCCGCGCACACCGGCATCGATCCGAAGCACGCCTACACCGCGGGCCTCCTGCGCTCGATCGGCAAGATCGCCCTCGATCGGCTCATGCGCAGCGGCGCGAAATCTGCCGCCGCCACGCTGGCTTCGGGCGAGGGCGTGCTCGATTGGGAGGTGCGCACGACCGGCATCAACAACTGCGACGCTGCCGGCGTCATCCTGGGTGAGTGGCGCTTCCCTGCGGCGACGATCAGCGGCATTCGCGATCATTATTTGCCGAACTCCTCTTCGCTGCCGCTGGCCAGTCTGCTCAATCTCGCTGCCGCTGCCGCCGATCGTGGCGGACACGGCCTGCCGGGTGAAACTTGCTACTGGGACGTCTCGCCCGAGAAACTATCCGCGAGCGGTGCCGACGAGGAGCAGATCGACGCCGCCATGCGCCTCGCGCTGATCCAGTTTGGTCCGCTGCGCGCCGCGATCGACTAGCTCCAGCGGGCCGATCCGCTTAGGCGGCAAAAAGTGCCCATTGGCTGCGAACCTGATCTCGTGCCAACGTGTCCTTTCGCTCGGGCCCTGAAAAAACTTAGGCTAGTTTCGGAATAGCAGGTGGTTGCGAAGAACCGTTTCTCACAGGCCTGAAACTTGCAATCGCTGAGGTCCCATGACTTCCGCGACGCTCTCAGACCCCTCGCTTTCACCTTCGATTCTGTCGGGTTCTGACGAAACACCGCCCGCGACCAGCGCCGCCTCCGCGGTTCTCCAGTCGGCACATCGCGCGCTGAATCGGCATCTCGCCACGCCGCAGGATGCTGACGCGTGGTCCTCGCTGACCAACGCCCTCCGCGTCGCGTCGGCCGCGCTCGCCACCCTCAATCGCACTCAGCCGAAAGGTCCGGAAGTCGCGCAGGCGCTCGCGCTTATTCGTGAACTGATCAGTTCCGGCGTCCACGCGCGACTCGCGGCCAGCATCCCGCAACCCGCGCCCGCCGCGAAGGGCTGGCCCGGTTTGCTCGCGATGATGTTGCTCCATCCGTCGTGGCACTGCCCGCAGGCTGTCACGCTCGACAGCGTGCCCGAGTGGCTCGGCGAGATTTACGCCGAGTGGCTCTTCGCCGTGCCGGCTTTGTTTTCCGCGCCCGGCCAGGCCGGCGCTTTCCTCGCCCACGCCGAGCGTCACCTCGAATCGCTCGCCCGCTGGACGGAGATGAATCCCGGCGCGAGCGTCGTGAAAACCGCGCTCGATCGCTATCACTCCGGATCGCACTTTGCGCGGCTCAAACTCTCCTCGGCCAACCTGCGCCGTGTATCCGAACTTCATGGACGCATCCTCACGCGCCTCGTCCGCAAGCCCGGCAGTGAGCCCGTTCTCACCGCGCTCCCGCGTGACGGACGCCGCCTGCGGGTCGGCTTCGTCGCCCCGTCCTTCGACAACAACGTCGAGTCGTGGGCCTCGCTCGCGCTCTTCGCCGAACTCGAACGCGAGCGTTTCGAGACGGTCGTTTACGTGCTCCGGACCACCGCCTCGCATTTCGAGCAACACGCCCGCCAGCGCGCCGGTGAGTTTCAAGTGCTGCCTGTCGAGATGGCGGACCAGGTTCCGATGCTCGCGACGGCCGGCCTCGATGCGCTCGTGTTTCTTGACGAGATCACCGGCTCGACCGCCGACGTCGCACGCCTCGCTGCGCATCGCCTGGCTCCGCTGCAGATCGCGACCGCCGCGCATCACCACGTCACCACCGGCCTCAGCACGATCGATCTCTTCGTGACCGAAGCCAGTGCGCGCAACGTGTCGGGACACTTTACGGAACGACTCGGGCTCGTGAGCGGACCGCGTCGTGCCTTTGACCGGCTCGGGTCGAGCCAGGGTCCGGACAACGTCCCGACTCGGGCCGAGCTCGGCCTGCCGGAAACGGGTGCGCTTTTCCTCGCCGCGGCGGACTGGTGCGAGATCTCTCCTGAAACCCAGGCGCGCTGGGCGGAGATTTTGAAGATCGTCGCCGACAGTCACCTGCTGATCCAGCGCGTGGCCAAAGACGCTGAAGACGACGGCGGCGCCGTCACTTTCGCGGCCAATTTCGATCGCGTGCTCCAGGCGCACGGCGTCGCCGACAACCGACTCATTCTCTCCGCCACGCCGCTTCCGACTCCCGAGGAATTGCAACGACTGCTTGGCGCCGCGGATGTCTATCTCGATGCCGGCGGGAGCGCCGACGATTTCCACGCGTTGCTCGCGCTCCAAGCCGGAGTGCCGGTCGTGACGCTCACCGGTGAAACGGTTCGCACGCGCGGTGTCGCCGCGCTGCTCGATTCCGTTTCCGCGGGAGAACTCGTCTCCACTGACGCGGCGGGTTACGTCGCCCTCGCGGCTCGCCTCGCTGGCGATGCCGACACGCGCGCCGCACTTCGCTCGCAGCTTCGCGCCGCGGCGACCACGCTCCCGCGCGCACTCGATGCACTGGCGACGGCCGAAGCGTTCGGCGACCTGCTCGAGACCGCGCACGACGCCTTGCTCGCTTCGGGCCCCGCACGTTTCCGCAACAATCGCCAACCTCTCACGACCGCGGTCGGCGAACGCGAACCCGCCGAACTCCTCGCCTCCGGACAAGATGCTTTCGCGAACGGGGACTTCCTTGGCGCCGCGACGGCCGCGCGACTGGTGCTCCGCGCGCAGCCCGCTCACGCTGCCGGACGGGCATTGCTCGGTCGCGCGTTGCTCGCGGTCGGCCAGGCCAAGCGGGCGGTCGATTACTTGCTCGCCTCGGTGGAGGCAGCGGACGCCGACGCCTCGCGCTGGTTCGATCTCGCGCGTGCGCTTCACCAAAACGGCCAGCGCAGCGAGTCGATCCAAGCGCTCGAAACGAGTCTGCGGCTCGACGGCACGCGCGCGGACGGCTGGCTGATGTTGATCGAGCTCGCCGAGAGCTCAGGCGCGCCGGACATGGCGCGCGAAGCGCTCGATGCATTGCGCGAAGTCGCGCCGGATCATCCCGATCTCGCGAACATCGCCGCCCGGCTCGGCTGCTGATTTCCTCGCATGCGCGTCCTCTTCGCCACGGGTTCTCCGGCGCACTACATGGCGCCGCCGTTGCTCGGCGACGAGCAGGTCGTGTGCGGTCCCGACTGGAAGGACGAGCGCGCGCCGGACGGTCGCTGGGTTTCGCTGCAGACGCCGGCCGGCAGCTACGATCTCGCTGCGATCGCCGCGAAACTTCCGCCGGAGCAACAACCCGACGTGGTTGTGTGCCTCGTCGACTCGAGCTGGCGCAACACGCCGTGCGGGCTCGCGAAGTTCTCGTGCCCGCGCGTGCTGCTCGTCGCCGACACGCACCACATGCGGCATCCATTGAGCGGCATGCTGCGCTACGCGACTTCGGAACCGTTTACGCGCATCGTGCTGCTCTACGATCGCCACCACGTCGCATTTTTCCGGAGCGCGGGCGTGCGGAATCTCTTCTGGTTCCCCGGCCTCACGTTTCCGCATGGCGATGCGGTGGTGCGGCAATCGCGTCAGACGACGCGTGCTGCGCAGATCGGATTCGTCGGTCAGGTCGGCAAACATCACCCACGCCGCGCGCGCCTCGCGGAAGCGCTCACCGCGCGGAAACTTCCGCTGCGTGTGCAACCGCTGCGTCAGGCGGCGGCGCTGAATTTTTATGGAGCGTCGCTGCTCGGCTTCAACGCGAGCCTCAATGGCGACCTCAACCTGCGCGTCTTCGAAATCCTCGCGAGCGGCGCGGCGCTCTTGACGGATGCGCTCACGCCCGAGTCGGGACTCGCTGCGCTGCTCGAGGACGGACGCGAGATGATCACGTATCGCTCGCCCGGCGAACTCGCCGAGCGGGCGGCGCACGCGCTCTCGCGCCGCGCCGAGACGCAGGCGATCGGCGCGGCGGGCGCGAAGTGGTTCGATGCGCGCTTTGGCGAGAAGCGCCGCCGCGAAGCGTTTCGCGCGCTGGTGTTCGACGGAGCCGTGTTGCCGGAATTCGCGCTGGAGCAGGGGAGTGCGACGCGCGTGTGGTTCGGCGGCGACAGGCTGAGATTGAACCAAGCCGTGGGTGTTTACGAAACGGTGCAGGAGCTGCATCGCACGCAGGAGACGGTGACGCTCGTGGCCGATGGGTCCGTGCCGGCCGACGTGCGCGAGATTTTTTCGACACTGCCACGCATGAACTTCGCCGACGCGAGCGTGGGTGGCGCCGATCTCGCGATTAGCAGCCGCACGCAAGCGAACAGCGACGCGGCGAAATCCGCGCAGCGCGTGTGGTGCTGGGACGCCGGCGCGAGCGAACTCCCCGCGCTCGCGAAACATCTTCAGGAAAGCGGGCTGACGTTGCAGGCGGGGGTGCATGCGCTTTTCGCGCGCGGCGGCTCGACGGCGGCGCCGACGCTGAGCCTCGATGTGCCGACCTTGTTGAAGAACGGGGCGGAGCGACTCGCGCAGAATGATTTCCCCGGCGCTGCGGCGCTCGCCGAACGAGCCGTGCAGATCGACAACAAGAATGT
>JAEYQF010000154.1 GCA_023410155.1 Verrucomicrobiota bacterium
CTCGGTGGCCCGGTGCTGCAGTTGCACGATCGCCCCAGGGGCGAGCGCAAGGACGTCACGCATCGGCAGCTGGCAGGAGCCGAGCTGCACGGTGACCTTCACCTTCACATCCAAAACCAAATCAAGCGTTGCGTCTTCCATGGGAGTTGTCCGTGGCCTGCTCGGCCGCGGTGAGCTTGCGGGAAAGTTTCACGACCACGTGGTCGCCTTCGAGACCGGCGGTGCCGGCGAACTTGGGGGTGCCATTCAACAGCACGTGCGTGCGGTCGATGATGTCGCTGGGCAGCTGGATCACGTCGCCGACGCGCAGGTTGGCCACCTCACGCAAAGGCAGATCCGTCAGCGCCCACTCGGCCTGCACGGGAATGGTGACGGTCTCGTAGATCGGCCGCCACTCGGCGCGGGCGGGCGCTGCCGCGGGGGTCGAGTCCTTCTGCCGACGAGCCTGCAGGGCCCGCACAAGCGGCTCGATCATGTAGTATGGCACGCCGATCTGCAGCTGCTCGGAGCAATCGCCGAAGCTGATTTCCAGCGCGAGGGCGAGGACGATCGCATCACGCGGCGACGTTTGCAGGAAGCGGCCGTTGTTCTCGTGCCCGATCATCTGCGGGTGCAGCTCCTGCTCGCCCTTCCACTGGCCGCACCACTCTTCCAGCATGATCGACAGGACGTCTTCCAGCAGCGCGATCTCGATCTCGGTGAGATAACGCTCCGCTTTAACGGAGTGACCACGCCCGCCGAGCATTCGGTCCACCAACGTCAGCGCCAGTCGCGGATTGATGTCCAGCACGCCCACGCCGGTCAGGGGTTCCGCCTTGAACAGGCAGATGTGCGTCGGGTTCGGCAGGCCCTCGGTAAACTTGGTGTAGGTCTGCGTCTGCAGCCGCGCCATCTTGATCCCGCATTCCATGCGCAGGAACAGCGAGAGGCGGGCCGAGAGATAGCGGATAAAATCCTCGTGCAGCAACCGCAGGCGGCGCAGCTCAAACTCGGTCAGGAAAACCGGGTTGCGAAAATCGTAGTGTTCGACGCGGGCCGCATCGAATCCCTGCGTCTTGGGGCCAGCCGCCCGCAGGAGCGCCGGCTGCGCCTCCGCCCCCGCCTGCGCGAGCAGGCGGTCGATCTCGCTCTGGTCGAGCATCTCGCTCGGCAGATTCATGTCGTTGGGGTCGGCCATGGCAGCGCGGGAACGGTCGCTTACTGAACGACGAACTCGGAGAAGAACACCTGGTCAGCCACACGCTGTCCAAGGGCCTGGTTGTAGGAGTTCACCAGCTTCTCGCGAATGATGTTCTTCGCGCCGGGCTCCTCGAGGTCCGACAGCGACAGGGAAGACAGCACGCTGATCGTGACGTCGAGCAATTGCGGACGAGCCGTCTCAAAACGCGCGGCAAGGTCGCTCTGCGGGCCCGTCACGATGAAGGTGGTCTTCAAATACCGCGTCCCCATCGTGCCGGCGAGGTTCACCACCACGTTCTCAAACTTGAAAGTATTCAGCGCGCCGGTCTCCGCGCCCTTGTGGCCACCGGATTTCCCGTGGCCGCCTTCCGGTTTCGCGGGAGCGGCGGCAGGGGCGGAGGAATCGCCGCCGAGGCTCGCCTTCAACTGCGGCACGAGCACGAACTGCGCGACACCAAAACTCACCGCCGGCGCCAGGATCAGCGCGAGCAGCACCGGCAGCCACGGCTTCAGGCCGGCTTTCGCCGGGGCGGCAAGCGCCGCGCCGGCTTCGGGCGTGGGCGAGGTTGCTTCGGTCTTGGCGGACATGGTGGAAAGGGACGATGTCGTGTAGTCCGGACTGAACTACCGAATCAGCGCTTCAGGTTGACGACTTCCTCGAGGATCGCGTCGGAAACCGTGACCACGCGCGAGCCCGCCTGGAACGAGCGCTGCGTCGTGATCATGTTCGCGAACTCCTCAGTCAGGTCGACGTTGGAGAGCTCGAGCATGCCGGACTCGATCGTGCCGAGGCCGCCCTCACCCGGGAGGTTCGGGCTGCCGGCCGCACCGGACAGCGAGAGGCCGCCGATCGGGCCCGCGGCCGTCATGTTGGTGTAGAGATTGTCGCCGAACTTCTGCAGGCCGCTCGGATCGGAGAAATTCTGCAGCAGAACGCGGTTGGAGACCGCCGAGGTGCCATCGGGGTAGAACTCCACAATATTGCCCTGACGATCGATGCTGAAGGACTGGCGGACCGCCGCCGGATCCGCGCCGGTCGGCACGGTCCCCGCGGGGCTGAGACGGATGTCGCCCACGGTCGCGGTCACACCGGTGGCCGAGGTGCCCGTGGCACCCTGGACGCGGTAGCCCTGCGCCGTGACGAGGTAGCCCGCATCGTCGATCCGGAAATCACCGGCGCGGGTGACAAACTCCGAACCGTCGAGCGGGTTGCGTACGCGGAAAAAGCCGTTGCCCGAAACACCGAGGTCGGTCGTGACGCCGGTGGTCGTGAGCGCGCCCTGCGTGAACTTGGCGCTGATCTGGGAAAGGCGAACGCCGGTGCCGACCTGCATGGCCGACTGGTTCGACGAACCGCCACTCGACGGAGCCGAGGCGCGCAACGTGTTGCTGAAGCTTTCGGCGAAGGTGACCTTCGAGCCCTTGAAGCCCGCGGTATTCACGTTGGCGATATTGTTGCCGATGACTTCCAAGCCTTTGGTGAAGCTGCGCAACGCGCTGACGCCGGAAGTAAGGGTGCCGATGAGAGACATAAGGAGACGGGGGAGTTGAGTTGAATCAGGACGTGGTGTTGTCGGCCGGGGCCGGCGTCGGAGCCTCCGTCGGAGACGAGACCCGGTAGACGAGCTGGTAAGGGTAGTAGGTGTCGCCGATCTTGACG
>JAEYQF010000224.1 GCA_023410155.1 Verrucomicrobiota bacterium
CCCTGCGGCAGAAGGCCGAGAGCGGCAACACGGTTGCGCAGCACAACCTCGGGCTCGTCTATGCCAATCCGCAGGAGCCAGCCTTCGACCTCGCGGAGGCCTACGTCTGGCTGAATCTGGCCGCCGAAGCCGGGGCCCGCCCCCGCGAACTGGCCACGCTGACGAACCGGATGTCGCCCGAACAGCTCGTTGAGGGGCAACGCCGCCTCGCCGCCCGCCGCACGACCGCCCAATCCCCGGCGCCGATCATCACCCCGGCTCCCCTGCCCGACCAGCCCGGCAGTGAGGAAGTCCGTCAGCTGAGTGAGGAGCTGGCCGCCGCCTGGCGCGAAATTGAGCAACTTCGGGCCGCCGGCGGCGGTGACGCAACGGAGCTGCGGAAGCGGCTCGCCATCGCTGAAACCGCTCTCTCGAGCAAGGAGCGTGAACTGCAGGGCCTGCGAGAGCAGCTCACCCAGACGCGCAGCGCGGACGCCTCCACCGCAGACGTACGAACCGAGCGCGACCGCCTCGCCGCCGATATCGAGCGACTGAACGGAGAACTTGAACAGGCCCGCCAGGCAGCCAGCGCCGCGACGGAACGCGCCCTGGCGCACGTGTCCGAGAACCGGCAGCTTTTAACGCATTTGGAACAGCTGCGCAGCGCCCGCGAGACAAATGGCGCCGCCAAACTCGAACTGGAGGATCTTCGCGGGCGCCTAAGGGTGGCCGAGCAAGCCGGTCGCGACGCCGAGCGGGATCTGGCTGCCGCCCAGGGCCAGCTGGCCCAACTGCGCAGCGCGGCCGCCCAAGCCTCGATCGCGACAACTGAGGCCAACCGGTTGCGCCAGGAACTGGAGCAGGCCCAGGCAACGCTCGCAACCCGCGAACGTGACGCCAAGGCCGCTCAGAATGCTCGCCAACAAACTGAGCAGCAACTGCAGCAGACGCAGCGGCAACTGGCTGAGGCACAGCAAGTGCAGGGCACGGCAGGACGTGACCTCGACGCGCTGCGAACGCAGCTGCAGGAGGCTCAACAACGCGCCGCCACGGCGGAACAGGCCCGCGCGGAAGCAGCGCGGACGCTCGCCACCGCTCAAACCGAACTCGAACAGGCCCGCCGGAGCGCGTCTGCGGCGGGTAACGTTGCCGCCGAGGTCAGCCAGTTGCGGCAGCAGCTTGAGCAGGTGCAAGGCACCCTCGCCACCCGTGAACGCGAATTGCAGGCCGCTCGCCAAGGGCGCGGTGAACTGGAGCGGCAGCTGGCGGACCTGCAGCAAAATCGCGGCACCGCCTCAGCAGAGGCCGAGACTCTTCGCACCCAGTTGCAGGAAGCGCAGCAGCGCGCGGCGGCCGAGACCAATCGGATGGGACAGCAGCTTGAGCAGCTTCAGGCCACCCTCTCCACCCGTGAACGCGAATTGCAGGCCGCTCGCCAAGGCCGCGGTGAACTGGAGCGGCAGCTGGCGGACCTGCAGCAAAATCGCGGCAGCGCCTCAGCAGAGGCCGAGACCCTTCGCACCCAGTTGCAGGAAGCGCAGCAGCGCGCCGCCACCGCGGAACAGGCACTGGAGGAAGCCCGCACCTTGGCGCAGCAGTCCGCCGCGACGCGGGGCAATGCGGAAAACGAAGTGATTCAACTGCGCGGCCAGCTCGCCGCCAATCGCACCGAACTTGAAGCCCTACGGCGTCAGCTGGAGGTCCAGCGCACGCAGGCGACCGACGCCCAACGGTTGCGTGATCAGCTCGCGACCCTGGAGACCGAGCGCGACCAACTCCGGGCGCAATTGGAACAGGCGACGGCCGGTGCGAGCGACAGCGCCACGGCGCGCGACGAACAGCTTGCCCAAGTGGAAGCGCGCCTCGCGGCCAGCCTGCGAGCCTTCACCCTGCAGGAAAACGAAATGGAGCGGCTGCGCCGTGAGTTGGAGGACGTGCGCCGCCGGGCGGAGTCCGCCGACACCGAACTTTCCAGCCTGCGCCCGACGCTCGAGCAGGCTCAGACCGCGGTTGCTGAGACCGAGGCCGCCCGCCGCGAAATCGAGCAGTTGCGCGCCGAGCGGGACGACGTCCGCCGCACCGCCGAATCCCAAGCGACGGAGCTCGCCTCCCTGCGCGAGCAGATGATCGCCGCCCAGCAGGAAGCCGCGGTCGCCGTTCAGGAAGCCAACACGTTCCGCGAACAGATGCGCCAAACGCAGGCCCAGGCGGCGGTCACCGCGCGTGAGGCCGCCGAACTCCGGACGCGCTTGGCGCTGCAGGCCCCCATGCCCGGCTCGGGTCGCTCCGCTCCTTCTCGTCCGGGTTTGCAGCCGGTGTCCGTTTCCCAGCCTGTTGCGCCGAGCTCCACGCCCTCCACGACGACGGCGACCGCGCCTGCCATCGCACCCGCGGTCACGCCGACGGCGGTTCAACCCCCGACCGACGGAGCCGCTCGCGTGCACACGGTGGTTGCAGGTGATACGCTCACCCGGATCGCCCGGCAGTATTACGGCGACTCAAACCGCTGGGCGGAAATTCTCGAAGCCAATCGGGAGACCCTTCGCTCGCCTGAGGCCCTGCGGGTCGGGCAGCAACTGCGCATTCCCTGACGCCCGCAGACAATCCTGGCGGTTCTACACCGTAAACACCGCCAGGATCAGCGCCAGGGCCGGCATGGCCAGGAGCGCGCTGAGAACGACTGCGGCGGCCGCCAGCGCTTCATCGCCTTCGAACTGCCGGGACATGGTGTACGACACCGCGGCGGTGGGACAGGCCAGGCAGAGCAACGCCGCGAGCAGCGTGCCTCCGTCCAACCCCCACCAGCGGCCGATCACGTACCCGGCGAGTGGCGACAGGGCGACCTTGTGCAACGAGGCCACCGTCGCCGCCCGGAGGTTGCCCCGGAGCGGAAACATCAACAGCGCCGCCCCGATCATGAGCAGCGCCAGGGGCAGGGACATCTCCGCGATCGTGCGCAGGGTGCGTTGCACCGGTGTGCTCAGCGGCCAGCCCAGGTAGTGCCAGGCCGCGCCGGCGAGGCTGGCCAGGATGATCGGGTTGCGCGCAATTTCCCGCAGCACCACCCGCCCCCCGCTTTGGCGGTCGCCGCGGCTGGCCAACAGCCAGGCAACCGACACCGCGTTGTAGACGATCAGCATCGGCGCCATCGAAAGCACCGCCGCGGCGCGCGGCAGTCCCGGCACGCTCAAAAGCAGCGGGAGCCCGATATACGACAGATTGCCCCGGAACGCTGCTTGGACAAACGTGCCCCGCCCTCGCGGCGGCACGCGAAGCAGCAGGCTCCAGCCCCACGCGAGCCCGATGCTGACGGCCGTGGCGAGCAGCAGGAGGCCCAGCAGCGGACCCACCTGACCAGCCACGGGCTCGGCCACCGCGAGGCTGTGAAACACCACTACCGGCAAACCGACCCAGTACAGCAATCGGTTCAACGGGCCGATCACCTCGGCCGGCAGCAAACCCACGCGGTGCAACACCGCTCCCAACACGCTCAGGAGAAAGAGCGGAGCAAGAAGGTCGACGATGACCACGCTTCACTCTTCAACCGGCATCCGGTTCACGTCTATGCGCAAATCCGACGCATGGCTCGTGCGGCCTCGCGTTGCACTTTTCAGGCTGGGCTGCCACGCTCGTTTCGATGCGCGCTCTCCGGTCCCTCCTCCTCCCGATCCTGCTCGGCCTGGCGCTGCTCGCCGTGGCGGTCGTCACCCGGACGGGAATTCTCGAGCGCAAGAATCCCGGGCGCCCCATCAACTCTGCGATGCGCGAAGCGATGGGCCAGATGGTCTGGCCCGCGGCCGATCGTGAGACGGTCGAGCTCCGTTTTCCGCAGGCCCAGACGCACGCCAGCGGGATGCGTTACCTCGTCCAACAATCCGGCTCCGGGCCGACGCCCAAGCGCGGCCAGTATCTGGCGATTCACTACCGCGAGTCGCTGCTCGACGGCACCGTGGTCGAGGACACGTA
>JAEYQF010000234.1 GCA_023410155.1 Verrucomicrobiota bacterium
TCCCAAAGCACCTCGGCCGCCGGCGCAGGCACCGTCCAGTTGCGCGAATTGCGCTGGTTGTCCGGCGACCGCGAGCTCCCGCTGTCGGTCGTGACCAACAGCACCGGCAACGCCGAGGTCACCATCAGCAGCACGACCGACAACGTCGGCGCGCTGGATCGCATGGCGTTCACCTTGGACAACAACTACGGCTCCCACTGGTACGTGAACATGCGTGACGCCGCTGGCACCCCCAACGCCGTGCCGCGCGAAATGACGCTCTATTTCCCGGCCAGCCCGGTTTATCCGACCGGTATCCGGCTCACGACGCCGAGCACCTCGCGGCCCTCCGCCTTCCGCTGCGAGGGTTCAAACGACGGCATCACCTGGGTGCCCCTCTTCAGCGCCAGCGGCCTGACCGCCGCCGATCTGGCCGAACCTTCACCCAGCTCGACCGTCTCCGGCCGCTTCGATTTCGGCGTGTCCGTTCCGCCGGGTCTGGACGAAACTGCACCCAGCGTGCCCAACGGCCTGACGGTGGACGAGGCCCGCGACATCACCGCGGACATCAGCTGGACCGCCTCAACGGACAACAGCGACGACACCCTGCTCTACAACCTCTTCGTCGACGGCACGCTCTGGCTGACGACCTCCGAGACGGAGGTGACGCTCCACGGATTCTCCCCCGAGACGACGTATTCAGTTACCCTGACTGCGCGCGACGCCCGGGGCAATGAGAGTCAACCCAGCGCGCCGTTGCTCGTCACGACGACCGCGGGCGTGCCAGCCGTGACCTCGATGCAACTCGGCATGGGCCTGCACAGCGACCTCACGGGCATGTTCCGCCCCGGCGTGGACTTCGCGGCCGAGTGGGCCAACTACGCCGAGAGCAATCCGTTCAGCGCCACCTTCCTGGAGGAACTTTCGGCCTTCAAGGTCCTGCGCTTCATGGACTGGGTTTCGACCAACAACAACTGGACGACTGACTGGGCCGAGCGCCGGCTGCCTTCCGCCGCCCAGTCGGTGAATTCCAACTTCACCGCGACGACCATCCGCTCCGCCAACGGCGTCTCGTGGGAATGGATGATCCGGTTGTGCAATCTCCAGCAGGCCGACTTCTGGGTGACGATCCCGCACGCCGTTCCCGATGACTACGTCATCCAGCTGGCAACCCTGATCAAACAGCACCTGGATCCCTCCCTCAAGGTGTACGTCGAGTACTCGAACGAGGTTTGGAACACCGGCTTCGCCCAGGCGACCTACGCGAGCGAGCAAGGCCAGGCCCTCGGTCTGCACCTAAACGTGGCGAACACGTACGGACAATCTGCCGCCGCGCTCGCCCGCGCTCGGTTCTATGTCCTGCGCTCGCTCCAGATCCACCAGCTCTTCGACGACGTGTACGGCGCGGATAGCACCCGCCTCGTGCACACGCTGGCCGGTCAGGCGGCAAACACGAACGTCTCGGTGCTGCACCGCGATGCCCTGGTGGATCCGGTCACCAACCCGACGGGCCGGACGATCGATGCGTATTCGCTCGCTCCCTACTTCTCGTTCTCGACCGACGGTGGGGTGCCCAACCTGCTCGAGGTCATGCTCAACGAGATCGACACCACGGTGCTGAGCCGCTCGCAAGCCCAGTACGCGATCTGGGCGCCGCTCGGTATCCCGCTCATCTGTTACGAGGGCGGCCAGCACATCACGAACAATGCCGAGGCCGCGTCGCGAAATCCGGTGATGTACACGGCCTACAAGCACTACCTCGACACGATTGCGCCGTACTACGACGTCTTCGTGCACTACAACTACGCGCAGGGCTGGATCCCGGCCCGCGCCTACGGCAGCAAGCCCTCCGTCGGCTACCCGGACCTGATCAGCTACAAACACCGCGCCATGGAGGACTGGGCCGCCCTGAACCCCACCACGGGCGGATCGGCCCTGCCCACGATTGTGGCGCACCCGCAGGATGCGAGCGTCGGCACAGGTGCGACGGTGACGTTCAATGCGATGGCCGTCGGCCAACCGCCGCTCTCGTATCAATGGTACCGTGACGGCGCCCCGCTGACCGGCGAAACCGGCAGCGCGCTCACCCTCACGGTCGTGGGTCCGGAATGGAACGGTGCGGAGATCTGGGCGGACATCACCAATGCCACCGGCACCGTGACCACCGACCGCGCGCTGCTCACCGTGGCCGAGATTCCGATCCCCCACACCGCGACCCCGCCGGTGCTGGATGGTCAGCTTGACCCGGTTTGGGAAAACGCGCCCTCATGGGCGCTCGAGCACGTTGCACTCGGAACAGTCAGCGGCCCCGCCGACCTCAGCGCCCACTACCGGGCGCTGTGGAATGAGGCCGGCCTCTTCCTGTTCGTCCAGGTCGACGATGACGTGCTCGTTGGCGATGCCAGCGGCTCGAATCCGAGCGCCTGGCTTTTCGACAGCGTCGACTTCTACCTCGACCCGGGCAACGACAAGGCCGCCAGCTACCAACCCGGCGACGCGCAGTACGTGTTCCGCTGGAATGGCGCCCTTCAGGGCGGCTCAGGTAACCCATCGCTCACCGGCATCACCGCCGCGAGCCAAACGAACGGCACCCGTTACACGGTCGAAATCCACTTCCCCTGGTCCGCTCTCGGCGCCTCGTCCGGCGCTGATGACCTGATCGGCTTGGAAGTGATGATCAACGACAACGACGCCCCCGGCACCGCGGTTCGCGAAGGCAAACTCGCGTGGTGGGGCACGGCCGACCAGGCGTGGAGTTCCCCCGCGCTCTTCGGTTCCGGCCGCCTCCTGGCGCCCCTCAACAACGGGCCGGTCATCACCACGACCAGCCTCACCAACGGCACCGTGGGCCAGACGTACGAAGAGACTCTGACCGCCAGCGGGGGCGACGGCGCCCTCTCCTGGGATGTCTCCACCGGCGCACTACCCCCGGGCCTGACGCTGTCGCCGGCCGGTGTACTCGCAGGCCAGCCGACGGCGGCGGGCACCTTTGACTTCACCGTTCGCGTCGCGGACAGCGATGACGTGACCGGCGAGACGGACGAAGCCGAGCAACCGTTGTCGCTCACGATCGCACCGGGCGAGGCGACGATCACGCTCCTGGACCTGGCCCAGACGTTCAATGGCAGCCCACGCGCGGTCACGGCGACGACGGTTCCAGCCGGACTTGAGGTCGCGATCACCTACGATGGTTCCTCCGTGCCGCCCCTCGACGCCGGCACCTACGCGGTGTTGGCCGTGATCACTGACCCGAACTACACCGGCTCCACGTCCGCCGTCCTGACGGTGCAGGCGGCGGTGGCCGA
>JAEYQF010000307.1 GCA_023410155.1 Verrucomicrobiota bacterium
TACGGAGTGCGGCACGACTCGGGACTCGGTGCGCGCCGAGTCGTGCCTTTGTTCGGATTGAGTCAGTTTGGCGACAGGTCCAGTCGCGTGAGCTTCGTGGCGACTTTGTGACTCGTCTTCGCTCCGCCCGGCCAGGTGACGTCCACTGATTCGAGCGGATTCGCGGCGGTGGAACCAAAGAAGAGACACGGATCGGCCTGGGTCAGGTAGCCGGAGCCGGCGTGCACTTCGGCGACCCGCACGGAGCCATCGCGGTAGCGCGCGAGCGCTTTGGCGCCGACCGCGGCGGGATTCGATTTTCCGCCGTGGAGCGCGACGGCCACCGAGCGGTGGCCGTTGCCGCGATGGTTTACGAGCGCGAGCACGTTTTCGTTGATGCGCGTGACGACCAGATCCGGAGAACCATCGGTGTTGAGATCGGCGATGGCGATCGCACGAGCCTCACCAGGGATGTAAACACCGCTCTCCTGCGGCGTGAGCAGGCGGAAGTTTCCCTTGCCGTCTCCGAGCATGAGGACGCCGAGTCCGCCGTCGTAGCGGCCCGTTTCGACCTGCGGGCCGTGGAAGTTCTGGCCGGCGACGACGTCGACATGGCCGTCGCCATCGACGTCGGCGGCGGCGAGCCCGAAGATCGGCGAGAGCTGCGCCATCCGCGGAAATGGCCGGAAGGCGAAATGGCCTTGGCCGTCGTTGAGGAACACACCGCTCGCGAGCTGCGTGGCGGTCAGCCGGATGGCTTCCTTGAGTTTCTCCTCGGGATAGATCTCGGGGAGCAGTGCGGCGCCAAACTCGTGGAACGTGGGGAACTTCGTCTTGAGGCTGGGCATCGCGCGCGAGCTGCAGCTGCGGCCGCGCACGGGGTAGTGTTTGTCGCCTTCAAACTCGGTTTCGACGATCTCCCAGCGGCCGTTGTTCTCGAAGTCGCCGTAGTAGATGCCGGTCGGGTGCTCGCGGTTGGCGTGGTATTTCGAGTTCAGGCCCTGGTTGCCAGCGATGTAGTCGATGGCGCCGTCGTTGTTCACGTCCGCGGCCACGAGAGAATTCCACCAGCCGGTTTCGTCGGCGAAGCCGGCGGTCTCGGTCGTCTCGGAGAACGTGGAGTCGCCGTTGTTATGGAAAAGGCGGGGCGACATCCACTCGCCGGCGACGAGGAGGTCGGCGAGATCGTCGCCGTCGGCGTCGGTCCAGAGCGCGGAAGTGACCATGCCGCATTGGCGCAGGCCGGGCGCGGCGGTGTCGGTGATGTCGACGAGCGTGCCCTCGCGATTCTCGAGCAGCAGCGATTCCGGCGTGCTCGGATATTCGCCGGGCACGACGCGTCCGCCGATGAAGAGATCGAGGTCACCGTCGCCGTCGAAATCGCCGGCGGAAACGACGCCAGAGCTCGTGGCGGGCGCGGGAAAGTGTTCCGCGTCGACGAGGGAGAACTTGCCGTATCCGTTGTTCAGATACGCGCGACTGCGCAGGAGGTCGGTGCCCTTGTCGGCCTCGACGCCGCCGGAGCTGACGACCAGGTCGAGATCGCCATCCCGGTCGAGATCGACGAACACGGCGGCCATCGCCTCGCGCTCGATCGTGTCGTCCCACGGCTGCTGCTGGCGGGAGCGGGTGAAGCTGCCTTTGCCGTCGTTGAGATACAGGCCGCAGCCATTGCCGGCGCCTCCGGCGAAGAACAGATCGGGTGCCTTGTCGCCGTTGACATCGCCGACCGCGATGCCGCCGCCGAGGGTGTTCATGCGATTGGGCAGCAGCGATTGCGCCGGGCGCTTCATATCGTTGAACACACGCTCGAGGTTCACGTAGTCGAGGCCGCGAGCGGAGGTCTCATCGCGGAAGAGACCGCGGTCGGTCGGACGCGAGCGCACGGATGCGGCAGGAGCGGCCTTGCCGGAAGGTTCCGTGACGACGTAGCGCGCGTTGGCGGCGACGTTGGTGAGTTTTTGCACGTGACCGCTGGGCCAGCGAATTTCGACTTCGGGGATCGACGTGCTCGCACCCAGACCGAAGTGAAGGATCGGCTCGGAGGAGGAGAGGGCGCCGCGCGCGACGGAGAGGCGGCGCGTCTGCACGCCTTGGGCGGTGCGAGCGACGATGCGGGCGCCGACGCCGCGCGAGTTGCTGGTCTGGCCGCGCAGTTCGAAAACGACGCTGTTTCCGCCCGGGCTGTCATTGCGGTAAACGCTGACGAGTTCGTCGTAATTGACGTAAACGAGGTCGAGGTCGCCGTCGTTATCGAGGTCGGCAAACGCGGAGCCGAAGCTCACGGCGGCGTGATCGAGGCCCCAGTCTTTCTGGACCTTGGTGAAGCGGAGGTTGCCGTCGTTGCGGTAGGCGAGGTTGGTGTCGCGCTGAGGCGGTTGCGCTTTCATGAGCGCGATGATCTCGCGCTGGCTGTTGAGCTTTTTGATCCGGTTGAGCAGGTCGGAGTCGATGAACGGGCGGACCATGCCGTTGGTGACGTGGAGGTCGACCCAACCGTCGTTATCGAGGTCCTCGAAACGGGCGGACCAGCTCCAGTCGGTGCTGCCAAGGCCGGTCATCTTCGCGGCCTCGTAGAAGCGGTCGGCGCCGGAGTTCAGGAACACCGCGTTCTTCATATACTGCGGCGTGACGAGCGTATCCATGTAGTCGACGACGCCGCCCATGTCGCCCATCGCGACCTTGGACTTGTAGTGCGTGGTGCCGGCCATCTCGGCGACGAGCAGATCGGCGAGGCCGTCGTTATTGATATCGGCGGAATCAGAACCCATCGAAAACCAGGTGGTGTGCGCCACCGCGGTGGCGAGCACATCAGTGAACGTGCCGTCCCCATTATTCTGATACAGGTAGTCCGGCACGCTGAAGTCGTTGGCGATGTAGAGATCGGCCCAGCCGTCGTCGTTGGCATCAAACCACGTCGCCGAGTGACCGCGGCCCGGGCCGCGCCCGCTACCGGCGGGGAGTGTGGCCTCTTCGAAC
>JAEYQF010000350.1 GCA_023410155.1 Verrucomicrobiota bacterium
CTTCGAACGTGCCGTCGCCGCGATTGCGGAACAGGTAGTCGGGTTCGCCGTCGGGAGCGCGCTCGGAGTCGAGCACGTTGGTCACGACAAAGAGATCGAGTTGGCCGTCGCGATCGTAGTCCTCGAACGCGCCGACGACGCTGCCGGACACGAGGGCGAGACCGGCCTGGGCGGCGGCTTCGGTGAACCGGCCTTTGCCGTCGTTGAGGAAGAGGAGATTTGGCGCGTTGAAACGGCACACGTAGAGGTCGAGGTCGCCGTCATTGTCGATGTCGGCCATGGTGACGCCGGTTTTCCAGCCGACGCCATTGGCGGCGACCGGACCGGCCACGCCCGCGGTGGCGGTGATGTCCTCGAACCTGAAAGGCGCGACTTGGCGGTAGAGCCGATTAGGAGCGGTCTTGCAGGCGATGAAAACCTCGGGCAGCCCGTCGCCATCGAGGTCGCCGATGGCCACGCCGCTGCCGATCGCGCCGCCTTGAAATTCGGCGTATTTGGCACCCCACATCGCGGGGTCTTCGTAGGGGTTGTTGGCAACCAGTCCGGATTCAATCGCGGGAATGGCGGTAAACGTCATCTGCCCGCCAGAGCCGCTCCTGGCGTTGAACGGCACAGAGCGGAACGAGGGGGCAGCGACGAGGACAGGACTGAGCAAGGCGAGCGCGACCGGGAGGACGCGGCGCAGGCGAATTAGCGACGGTTTGTGCATAGGTGGGGGCGTCAGGGGGGACGTCCGGGCGGCGAAGTGCCACGACGGCAGGCGATGCTAACAGGGTGCCGCTCGACCCCGCTTCGCCTTCTTTGGTTAATCCACTGCGTTTATTGGTTTCGCCTGCGGATGCAGCCGGCGGAACTCATCGTCGGCTCGTCGCCGTGAGAGCCGCGTCGAGCTGTCGCGCGAGTTCGCGCGGGTCGCGTGTCGGCATCTGACAGGTGAAATTCTCGCAAACGTATGCCGTGGGAATCGCGGGGTCGTCCGGCAAGCCCGCGACGACGTCGAGCCGCGCTCCGAAGAACTCCCGGCTCCGCTCGTCGATGCGCAGCAGCACGCGAGGCCCTCCGCCGTGCGAGCGAACCGTGCGGACCAGTTCAGCGCAACCGGCCGAGTCCGCCGGACCATGGATCAGCACCTGTTGCGGGGAGCGATCGAGCCACGAGAGGGAGGCGAGCATCTGCGGCATGCTCAGCGGGTCGCGCGCGAGCGTGGACGAGAACGCGTCCGCCACGCGTTGTGCGCGGGCCTGCAAGTCATCGCGGTGGAGCAGGGCGGCGAGGCGAGCAAGATTGCGGAGGGCGACGGAATTGGGCGACGGTTCCGCGTCATCCAGGTCGGGTTTGAGGCGCAATACCACGGACGCATCGCGCTCGGCGCTGGCGAAGTAGCCGCCGTGCGCGGCGTCCTCGAAAAGCGCGTCCTGCTTCTCCTGGAGTCGCTCCGCCCACGTGAGCCACTGCGGGTCAAAGTCACTTTCGTAGAGATCGAGAAGCGCCTGCACGAGGAACGCATAATCCTCGCACACCGCCGCTCCGCCGTTGCGGCCGCCGCGGTGACTTCGCGCGAGTTCGCCGGTGCGCGGATCGTAGAGTTGATCGCGGAGGAACGCGGCCGCGCGGGCCGCGGCGACGTGGTATTTAGGTTCGTCCCACACCGTTGCGGCGCGGGCGAGCGCAGAGATCGCCAGCGCGTTCCACGCGGTGAGCACGGTGTCGTCGTGCGCCGGAGCAGGACGCCGCGCGCGCGCAACGAAGAGGCGAGCGCGGGAGTCAGTGAGGATCGAGGAGATCTCCTCAAGTGTGCGGTCGAAGTGCGCTGCCGTCTGCGCGATCGAACGCGCGCGCGTGAGCACATTTTTCCCACGGAGCTCGGCGGAGCCGGTGTTGCCCTCAGTCGAAAGATCGCACGCGAAGGTGAGAACAGGCAGTGCGTCGGGTGTCACCGCAGCGGCGATCTCGTCGAGGGTCCAGAGGTAGAAGGCACCTTCCTCATGGGCGCCGCCGTCACCCAGCGTGCTCTCCGCATCCACGGCGGAGAAGAACCCGCCGCCCGGCAGGCTCATGTTCTCTACGATGAAATCCAAGGTATCGCGCGCCGTCGCCGCGAGCTCGGCATCGGCTCCGTGGGCCCGGGAGGCCGCGAGATAGACGTCGGCGAGCTGCGCCTGATCGTAGAGCATTTTCTCGAAATGCGGCAGACGCCACGCGTCGTCGGTCGCGTAGCGGTGGAAGCCGCCGCCGATCCAGTCGTGAATGCCGCCGACGCTCATCGAGCGCATCGGGTGGAGAGCCTTGGTGGTGGAGCGCGATCGCGTTGCTGCGTCGGGTGAGCGGGCGGCGAGATCGAGGAGGAATGCCACCAAGGCCGGTTGGGGAAACTTCGGGGCTGCGCCGAATCCGCCGTGTTCAGGGTCGAACCGGGCAACGGCTGCCTGAAATCCCGCTTCGCGCAGCGACATGAAAGCGGCGCGCTCTTCAGCGTGCGTGGTGTGCACACCTTCGGCCAATGTCATCAGCATGGTGTCGGCCTGGAGTGCGATCTCCGCGTGACGCTTGCGCCACGCGTCCGCCAGAGTGGTGAGCGTGCTTTTGAAGCCGCCGCGGCGTCCGTCCAGGCCCGGAGGGAAATACGTGCCGCCAAAAAAGGGTTTCCGATCCGGAGTTAGCCAAACGGAGAGTGGCCAGCCGCCGCTGCCGGTGGAAGCCTGGACAAACGTCATATACACGCGGTCGATGTCCGGACGTTCCTCGCGATCCACTTTGATCGCGATGAAATGTTGGTTGAGCAGAGCGGCGATTTCCGGGTTCGCGAACGACTCGCGCTCCATCACATGGCACCAGTGGCAGGTGGAGTAGCCGATCGAGAGGAAGATGGGCTTGTTCTCCGCCCGGGCGCGCGCGAAGGCTTCTTCGCCCCACGGATACCAGTCGACCGGGTTTGTCGCATGTTGCTGCAGAAACAGCGCGCGCTCGTGCGCGAGCCGATTGGTCGCCACGAGTTCCGGCGCGACAATGAACAGCGTCGCCAGCGCGGGAAGCAGCCGCAGGGGGAGGGGGCGCATGATGCGTCGATTGATGCGGCGTGTCGCGCACGCGTGGCAAGGCGTGGATGCGCGCTGGGCAAAATACGCGACGGTTCCGCCAATCGCAGCGTAGTCACGACAAGCGTCGCGCTGATAATCTCCAGGTGCGACCTGACCCCTCGCAGCCGACGACTACCCCCATGCTTCCATCGCCCGCTACTCTCCGCGGTGCCGAAGCGCGCCGCCGTTTACCCGGAGTGCGCGCGATCGGTTATCTGCTCGCCGCTCTCGGTGCGGCGGCCGCTCTCGCGTGGATGTTTCTTCGCCCGGGACCGGTCGAGAATACCCCCGCGCTGCGCGGCGAGCGAATCGCGCGCGAGCAAGGTTGCTTCTCTTGTCATGGTCCTGACGGCAAGGGCGGGGTGGCCGATCCCGGTGCGCGCAGCGGGTTCGTGCCGGGGTGGGACGGTCTCACGCTTGCCACGT
>JAEYQF010000356.1 GCA_023410155.1 Verrucomicrobiota bacterium
GCACACGAGATCGAGCGCGAATCGAAACCCGCCGCGGTTTGAGTCGTTCCTGTGGCTGGATCGGCTCGCGCCCGTGTTCGCTCCGTGCGTGGCCGCCGGATGGTTCGATCGCCGGCGAGATCCGAACTGAGTCGGATCGGGGTTCGGACCGAGACCACGGGAGGCGCGGGATTATCGGGCGGCCAGTTCGTCGATGTGTGCTTCGGCAGCCGCCAAAGAGCGGTGGAAGCGACTGTCCTTGGCCTCTTCGTAGCCGACCCGCACAAACGTGACATCGGTCAGTCCGATGAATGCTAACAGGGTCGCAAGGTGAGGCTCGAGGAAGTTGAGATGAGCCATCGTGCCGCCGGGAAGCATCTCGCCTTCGCCCGCGGACGTGATGACCACGACGGGTATCGCGGGCAGGAGACCGCGATAGGAGGTGGCCTCGCCGGCGACATAGTCGAATGTTCGTCCCACACGGATGATCTGGTCGAAGTAAGCCTTCAATTGCGACGGCATCCCGAAATTGTAGAGGGGAGCGCCAATGACTATCCGTTCGGCCGAGCGGATTTCGTCGATGGCGCGATCGCTCCATGCCAGCGCATGCTCCGTGTCGCCTGCTGCCGCCGGAACTGCGCTGAAGGCCGCCTGTATCCAGGCGGGGGTGACGGGAGACGGTGCTTCAAGAGTCAGATCGCGCACGTGGATTGTGCGATCGTCGGCGGACTGTGCGGTCCAGATGCGGGCAAAACGCTCGGCAAGTCGGCGCGTGAGGGAGCGGTCGACACGGCCGCTGCTGTGGAGGACGAGAATTCGTTTCATCGCTCCCAGCATACCTCGCCGTGAGGGGCAGGTCTTTTCGCAAGAAAGTGAGCCACTCACGAAAATGTGAGCGAGGGCCCGCGGCGAGGCAGGCTCCTTTTCAGCGCTCAGGCGCGGCCGGCGCTTTTGCGTGCCAGATACGAAGAGCCCCAGCTCTCAAGGGCGTCCATCACCTCCGAGAGGCTCATGCCGTATTCAGTAAGGTGATACTCCACGCGCGCGGGAATCTCGGCGAAGACCGTGCGGGCGATCACACCGTCGACTTCCAGTTGGCGCAACTGCACCGTGAGCGCTTGAGCCGTGACCCCGGGTAGCGCGTCGCGCAGCTCCGTAAACCGCCGGGGGCGCAGCTTCAGCTCGCAGAGGATGGAAGGCTTCCATCGTCCGCGAACGACGTCGATCGCCGCGCGGACAGGACACTCACGGTTGAGGTGATCAACCTTGGGTGCATAGTCAGCGGGCGATTTCATGCCGCGGCAGCGTAGGAGAGTGCGCCGCCGCGGCAAATTCTCAATGCGGCTTACGCGCCAGCTTTGGCGGCCTTGGCGGCTTTCTGGCGGGCGCCGTTGTCCAGGATGCGCTTGCGAAGACGCAGGTTCTTCGGGGTGACCTCGAGAAGTTCGTCGGCGGCGATGTATTCGATGGAGCGCTCGAGCGAGAGCTTGGTCGCGGGCGTGAGGCCGGCGGCGACACCTTCACCTTGGGAACGGAAGTTGGTGAGTTTCTTTTCGCGCACCGCGTTGATGGCGATGTCTTCGTTACGCGGATTTTCGCCCACGATCATGCCTTCGTAAACCTGCTCGCCGGGATTGACGAAGAGTTTGCCGCGCTCCTGACACATCACGAGAGCGTAGGACGTGGTCTCGCCCGCTTCGGTGGCGATGAGCGTGCCCGTGATTCGCGTGAGAACTTCGCCGGCGTAAGGGCCGTATTCTTTGAAAAGGTGGGAGGTGACGCCGCGGCCGGAGGTCGCGTTGATCACATCGATTTCGAGGCCGATCAGGCCGCGCGTGGTGATCGTCGCCTCGATCATCGTCGTGGTCTGGTGTTTCTCCATGTTCGTGATCTGGCCTTTGCGGTTGGCCAGGTTCTGCATGATGGAGCCGACGCACTCGTCGGGCACTTCGATCCACACGATCTCGTAGGGCTCGAGGCGTTCGCCATTGGGCCCTTTCTTCTCAATCACCGTCGGACGGGAAACCAACAGCTCGAAGCCTTCACGGCGCATCGTCTCGACGAGCACGGCGACCTGCATGGCGCCGCGGGCCTTCACGTTGAAGACGCCGGCTTTATCGGAGTCTTCGATGTGGATGGAAACGTTGATCTTGAGCTCGCGCATCAGGCGCTCGCGAAGCTGGCGCGAGGTGACGAACTTGCCCTCCTGGCCAGCGAGCGGCCCATCGTTAACGGAAAACTGCATCTCGAGCGTCGGCGGATCGATCTGCTGGAAGGGCAGGGCGTGGGCGTCTTCGCGGACGTCCAGCGTGTCGCCGATGTCGACGTCCTCAAAGCCGGCGAGGCCGACGATGTTGCCTGCCGCGGCGCTCTCGACTTCGCGTTGGCCGAGGCCGGTGAACTCGAAAATCTTCGTGATCCGGGCGCGGACGCGTTTGCCGCCTTCGGCGTGACGCAGGACAAAGATGGGATCGCCGACCTTGACGGTGCCGCCCAGGATTTTGCCGACGGCGATACGGCCGACGTAGTCGCTCCAATCGATGTTGGACACGAGCATGTGGAACGGCTCGTCGGGCTTCGCGAACGGCGGCGGCACGTGGTCGATGATCGTCTGGAAGAGGGGCGTCATGTCCTTCTTCTCTTCGCCGAGGTGATACATCATATAGCCGTCGCGGCCGGAACCATAGACGACGGGCGCATCAAACTGCTCTTCGGTCGCGTTGAGCTCCATGAGGAGTTCGAGGACCTTGTCATACATTTTAACGGGATCGGCGTTCTCGCGGTCGATCTTGTTGATGACGATCACGACCTTGAGGCCGTGCGCGAGGGCCTTGCGGAGCACGAATCGGGTCTGCGCCTGCGGCCCGTCGTAGGCATCGATCACGAGGAGCACGCCATCCACCATGCGGAGGGCGCGTTCGACCTCGCCGCCGAAGTCGGCGTGGCCGGGGGTGTCGAGAATGTTGATGATCTTATCGTGCCAGTGAACCGACGTATTCTTCGCCTTGATCGTGATGCCCTTTTCTCGTTCGAGGTCCATGGAGTCCATGGCGCGTTCCTCGACGTGCTGGTTGGCGCGCAAAACGCCGCCCTCCTAGAGAAGTTTGTCGACGAGCGAGGTCTTGCCGTGGTCGACGTGAGCGATGATGGCGATGTTACGGATGTTCTGGTTCATGGAGCTGACGCGTTCATTTCTTCGAAAAAGGGGAAGAACGTGCGGACAGCGCAGATTGAACGCAAGAAGGAAGCCAGACCGCCCCGGTCGTTCGGCAGGCGTCGCGAGCCCCGCTCGGCCTTCGGTCGACGCAGCCGAATAGTCCCAAAGCGTTCGGGCCGCCCGCCGTCCGACCGTGCCGAAGCGGAGTCTGGAGGCGCGCGGCGGCTTCGCTGAACTCGGAAAACAATAAGGCCCCGGGATCTGAAGATCCCGGGGCCAAATTTGGGGTTGGGCGTTCGCCACGCGCTCTTTCCCGATGGCACACGCTTGGGCGCTCTCGCTTTCGCGGGCGGTGTGCTCCCCGACGCCACTCTCCGCGGCATGCGGATGTTTCGGTCTCATGGCGGGACCGTCGCGACCGTTTCCGATCGTGATCTATCGAGTGAGGCCTCTTCGCCCAGTTCGGATGTTTCCTGCCGGAAGCATCGCGCCGGACGTGGTGCAGACACGCCTGCAATTCATACTTTCGCGTCGGCACCGTGACCGCGGGGACGGCTCCGGCTTTTGGCCGGACGTTGGCCCCGCGTTACGGGTCTGACCTCTTAACTCTCAGGTTGCGTTCGCATTTGCAGCAGGGTGACGCGTTTTTCACGCCGCCCTCTTGAGGAGGTTGACGGACTTTGCCAGGTCCGCTCACTCCCCGCCGCGAAGCTGCCCTTGCGCGTCCTGCTCGTGCATGCGAGCCGGACCTTTTGGCGGGGTCGTCCCGCCGGGAAACTTCGCTGCGTTCTGGTCTGCGCAGTAGCAACCATAACCCTCTGGGGTAACTGCGTCGGCACGCCGGTCGAAACTCCCGGCCTGCCTGACTCGGCTCGCTCGCGGTTTCTAATCGCGCCTCGCCGCACAACTCCTGATTTCGTGATGACTGCCGGACACGACTCCGGTCAGAGGAGCTGGTGATATTTGCCTGCCTCAACCGCATTGCGCGGTGGGAGGGGAGAGCGGCACCAGCTGCCGCCTTCCTTTCCCCGGTCGCCCGGGATTATCTCAGTCGTGCTCTCGACGGGTTTTTCAGGCCGCCGCGCTGCGACTGTTCTATCAAGGAACGAGGTCGAGATTGCGTGGTAAGTGCCCGAAAAAGAAGCCTTTGTTCTCCACAACTTCTTCACCGTCCGAACCGGTGAATAACTTCTGAGCAAACTCGCTCACCGGTTGTTCACAGCCCGCCGCGTCTCTGCGCTTGCCGGGTTCGCGGGTAAAAATCACAACCCAAAACTTTTAACGCGAACCCACCTCGATGCCCGCACCGCGCGATCTGCCCATCTACGAACTCGAGTCCGCTGTCGTCGCTTCACTGCGCGCACAGGGCCGGCTCATCGTGCAGGCGCCGACGGGTTCCGGAAAATCCACGCAGATTCCGCAGATGCTGCTCGCACACGGCCTGCTCGGGGAAAAGGGCGAGGTGGTCGTGCTGCAACCGCGCCGGCTCGCCGCCCGCCTGCTCGCCAAGCGCGTCGCGGAGGAAGTCGGCACGAAGCTCGGCGATGTAGTGGGATATCAAATACGCCTCGAGTCCCGCGTCAGCGAACGCACGCGGCTCCGCTTCGTCACCGAAGGCATCCTGCTCCGCCAGATGTCGTTCGACGCTTCGCTGCGCGGCGTAAGCGCGATCGTGTTCGACGAGTTTCACGAGCGGCATCTTTACGGCGACATCTCGCTCGCCCGCGCTCTCCAGATTCAGCAAAGCACCCGGCCCGACCTGAAGATCGTGGTCATGTCGGCCACGCTCGATGCGGGCGCGTTGAGAAACTATCTCGCGCCGTGCGAGGTGCTCGTATCGCAGGGCCGGAGTTTCCCCGTGCGGATTGAATATCTCCCGAAGACGGTGAACTTCGACGCCGATCCCGTGTGGGAGGTCGCAGCCCGCGAGTGCGAGCGCGTGGCCCGCGAATCAGCCGGCGACATGCTCGTGTTCATGCCGGGCGCCTACGAGATCTCGCGCACCGTGCAGGCGATCCAGTCCTCGCGCGAGCTGCGCGACTTCGTGTGCTTCCCTTTGCACGGGGAGCTTCCGCCCGATCAACAGGACCGCGCCGTCGCGCGCTACGACGATCGCAAGATTATCGTTTCGACCAATGTCGCCGAAACATCGCTCACGATCGAAGGCGTCACCACCGTCATCGATTGCGGGCTCGCCCGCGTCGCACGCTTCGATCCGCACCGCGGCATCAACACGCTCCTCATCGAGAAAATCTCCGCCGCGAGCGCCGATCAGCGCGCCGGTCGCGCCGGCCGCACTGCGCCCGGCGTCTGTGTGCGACTCTGGACGGAGCGCGAACACGGCCAGCGCGCCCCGCAGGAGTTGCCCGAGATCAAGCGTCTCGATCTCTCCGAAGTCGTGCTCACACTCAAAGCGAGCGGCATCGACGACATTTGGAATTTCCCGTGGCTCGAAAAGCCGGACACCAAGGCCCTCGAGCGCGCCGAGACGCTGCTCGCCGATCTGGGGGCGATCTCTGGCGGAGCCGACGTCCGGGCGCGGCGGATCACCGATGTTGGGCGCAAGATGCTGCGCTTTCCCGTCCACCCGCGCTACGCCCGCATGTTGCTCGCGGCGCAAGATCGCAATTGCGTGCGCAGCGTCGCGCTCATGGCGGCGCTCACGCAGGGCCGTAGCTTCCTTCTCCGCGGCGTGTCGAAGGAGGTGGAGCGCGCCCGCGAAGACACGCTCGGCGAGGAACACGAGAGTGATTTTTTCCTGCTCATGCGCGCGTGGCGTTTCGCGCACCAGGCCGGTTACTCGCTCGAAGCGTGCCGCCGCCTCGGCATTCACGCGCAGGCCGCGCGTCAGGTTGCGCCGCTGTTCGAGCAGTTCCTCGCGATCGCGGAAAAGGAGGGACTTGATGTTTCCGAACAACGCGTTGACGGCACCGCCGTGCGCAAGTGCGTGCTCGCCGGTTTCTCCGACCAACTGGCGAAACGCCTCGATGCCGGCACGCTCCGCTGCGAACTCGTCCATGAACGACGCGGTCTACTCGCCCGGGAGAGTGTGATTCAGAAGGCGCCGCTGCTTGTCGCCGCCGAGATCAGCGAGATTGGCGGACGTGGCGGCGAAGTCAGCACCTTGCTCTCGCTTGCGACCGCGATCGAGGAACCGTGGCTGAAGGAAATTTTTCCCGATGACTACCGCGAGATGCGCGGCGTGACTTACGACGAATCGATCAAGCGCGTGATCTCGCGACGCGAGCGGCGCTTTCGCGATCTCGTGCTCGAAGCCAAGTCGAGCAGTGAAGATGCTCCGCTCAACGAGGCTGCGGCGCTTCTCACGCGTGAAGTCACCGCCGGCCGCCTCAAACTCGAGGCGTGGGATGAATCCGTCGAGCAGTGGATCACGCGCGTGAACCGCATGGCGGAGTGGTTTCCCGAGCTCGAGGTCAATCCGATCACCGACGCCGACCGCGCGACTCTCATCGAGCAAGTGTGCTATGGCGAACTCGGCTACCGTGACATCAAGGACAAGCCCGTGATGCCCGTGCTCCGCGATTGGTTGACGCAGGAGCAACTCGCCGTGCTCGACGATTATCTGCCCGAACGCCTCGTGATGGGCAACGGGCGCAAATCAAAGCTTCGCTATGAAAAAGAAGGCCCGCCAATCCTGAGTGCGCGCATCCAGGAACTCTACGGCATCGAGGGGAAGTTCACGATCGGCCATGGCCGTGTGCCGGTGAAGTTCGAGATTCTCGCTCCGAACCAGCGCCCGATTCAGGTCACCGACGACCTCACGAATTTCTGGCGCGAGCAGTATCCGAAGATCAAAACCGAACTCTCCCGCCGCTACCCGCGCCACGAATGGCGCTGAGGAAGAGACCGGGTCGAGCCAGGTGGCGCACCCTGTCGTGCCACGGTGCGGATCGAGTCGGGATCGTGTTCGCACCGAGTCGGGATGAAGTGCGGTCCGAGTCGGGCCAAAGTGCGGCACGACTCAGCGGAAGTCGTGGGAGGCTTGGGCGGGGACGCCGGCGGTGAGCGGCTCGATGGCGTCGGCCTTTACGTGAATCACGCCGTGCAAATTTTGCAGCTTGCCGGTGATCTTGAGCGAAGGCTCCTGGGTGATCATGAGACGCTTCGCTTCGAAAAGCTGGGGGAGCACGATCGCATTGGCGATGCCGGTTTCGTCTTCGAGGCTGACGAACACGAAGCCTTTGGCGGTGCCGGGGCGCTGACGGCAGATCACCGAGCCGGCGATGGTCACGCGTTCGCCGTCTTTGCACAGCGGCAGATCGCTCGCACGCCACACGTCGGTTAATTGATCACGCACGAGGGCCATCGGGTGCACTCCGGCCGTGAGTTCCAGGCCGAGGAAGTCGGCGCGTAGTCGCTCGGAAATCGACATGGGAGCGAGCGGAGCATCGGACGGTGCGGACATCTCCTGCGTGAAATGCCGGAAGAGCGCTTCGTCGTCGGACCACGCGGCTTCGACCTGCCAGAGCGCGGCGCGACGGTGGCGGGCGAATTCGTTGAGCGCACCGACGGCGGCGAGTGCGCGGCGCTCCGGCGCCGTGAACTGCGTGCGGCGGAGAAAATCGTCGAGCGAGGTGAACGCTTCCTTCGTGCGCGCGGCGATCATCTCACGCGCGGTGGCTTGGCGCAGGCCCTTCACGTAGCGCAGTCCGATGCGAATCGTGCGATCGTCGATCACCGTGCAGTCCCAGTCGGAGTGGACGACGCAGACGGGCTTTGCCTTCAAGCCGTGGCGGCGTCCGTCCTGTAGAATTGTCGCGGGCGAATAAAACCCCATCGGCTGGTTGTTCAGCAAACTTGCGGTGAACTCCGCGGGTTTGTGAACCTTGAGCCAGGTGCTCGCGTAGGCGAGCAGTGCAAAACTCAGCGCGTGCGATTCGGGAAAGCCATACGCGGCAAACGATGTCGCGGCCTCGCTGACCTTTTGCACGACGACCTCGCTGCGCCCCTTGGCGCGAAGCGCGGCCACCAGCTTGGCGAGAGCGCGCTGGAGGCGTCCGTCGTTCTTCACGAAACCCATGGATCTGCGCAGTTCCTCGGCTTCGCTGCCGGTGAAGTCGGCGAGCTTCATTGCGAGTTCGAGCATTTGTTCTTGGAAAAGAATCACTCCGAGCGTGCGGCGGAGAATCGGGGCGACGAGGTGGTCGACACTCGGATCCAGATAGCTGATGGGCTCGAGGCCGTTGCGACGACGGATGAGCGGGTGGGCGAGGTTGCCGACAATCGGTCCGGGGCGGATGATCGCGACCTGGATCGCGACATCGTAGAAACACGCCGGGCGCATGCGCGGCAGCGACGCCATCTGCGCGCGGCTCTCGATCTGGAAGACGCCCACGGTGTCGGCCTTTTGCATCGTGGCGTAGGTCTTGGCGTCGTCCTGAGGAATTGAATACAGCTCGATTGCGTGGCCGCGCTGTTTGCAGAGCGCAAAGGTGTCCTGCAGCACGGCCATCATGCCGAGACCGAGGAAATCGACCTTCACGATGCCGAGGTCTTCGCAGTCGTCCTTGTCCCACTGCACGACGACGCGCCCGGGCATCGAGGCGTTTTCGAGCGGCACGACTTTGTCGAGCTGGCCTTGGCAGATCACCATGCCGCCACTGTGCTGGCCGAGGTGGCGAGGAAGCCCGTGAATCCGATGGTAAAGGTGCACCATGGCTTCGGCGCGCGGGTGATTCGCGGCGATGCCGGCCAACGCGAGTTGCTCTTGGAGTTCGAGCGTGTGCGGGAAATCGCCGTTGGCGTAGAGACTGGAGAAGCGATCGATGGCATCGTCGCCGAAGCCGAGAACCTTTCCGATCTCGCGCACGGTGCTGCGGCCCCGATAGGTGATGACGTTGGCCGTCATCGCGGCCCCACGCGGCGCGTAGAGTTCGTAGACGCGCTGCAGCACCTGTTCGCGCAAATCGCCGCTCGGCAGATCGAGATCGATGTCGGGCCACGAAGGATGCCCGTCGCGCCCGAGCCGGCCTTCGCTGAGGAAGCGTTCGAACAGTAGCTCGTGGTGGATCGGATCGACGGCGGTGATGCCGAGCGAGTAGCACACGACGCTGTTGGCGGCGCTGCCACGACCCTGCACGAGGATGCCGTGCTCGCGGCAATATTTGCAGACATCCCAAACGATCAGAAAATAGCCGCAGAAACCGAGCTTGGTGATGAGCGCGAGTTCCTTGTCGATTTGACGGCGCACGCGCTCGTTGAGCGTGCCGTAGCGGTGGACGGCACCGGCGTAAGTGACCTCGCGCAGGTAGTGCGGCATCGGCTCGCCAGCCGGCGTGGGAAACTCGGGAAAGCGGTAGCCGAGATCCTTCAGGGTGAACGCGAGACGCTCTTCGAGCCGGACGGAGTTGGCGAGCGCTTCGGGCAAGTCGCGGAAAAGCCCCTGCATCTCGGCGGCGGATTTCACGCGGCGGCTGGTGTTCAATTCGAGCAGGCGGCCGGCGGTGTCGAGCGTCGTGTGATGTCTCAGACAAGTGAATACGTCGACGGTCGCGCGATGCGGCTCGATCGCGTAGTTCACGCCGCCCGTGGCGAGCAGCGGCAGGCGGTGTGCGGCGGCGAGGTCGCGCAAGAACTGAAGCTCGCGGTTTTCGCCGCGGATACGGTGACGTTGCAGTTCGACGAAAAGGCGGGCGCGCGCCGGATCGGATTCGCGGCCGAAGATCGCGGTGAGTTTTTCGAGCGCGGCCGCGGCGGCGGTGGCGCCGCGAGTGCGCCAGGCGTGACGGAGCGGACCCTCTTCGTCGCCGGTGAGCGCGACGAGGCCATCGTTGAAGCGGGCAAGTTCCTGCCACGTGGCGAAGCAGGGGCGTTTGCGGTCGCGCGGATCGGGCGCGTGTTCGTGTGGCGCAGGCGGTGTGCGGTGCGGATCGCGCGGGGTGAGTTTCGCCTCGGTGATGAGCTGGCAGAGGTTCTGGTAACCGGTGCGCGTGGCGGCGAGGAGCGGGACGACGGTGCCGTCCTCCATCGTGAGCTCGGCGCCGACGCGCGGACGCACGGAGAAGTTGTTGTCGTGAGCGCTGCCGTAGAGTCGCGGCGCGCCATAAACGCCGTCGCGATCAAGCAGGGCGAGCGCAGCGAGGTTCTTGTCGGAGGCGGCTTTGACGAGATCCTCGGGCGTCGATGCGCCGCGAAGAAAACTGAAAGCGCTGCGGGCGTGGAGTTCGACGTAGGAGGCGCTCACGGGGTTCGCGCAGGTGAGAGTTGAGGGTGAGGAGTTGAGAGACCGAACAGGGCGATCGTTTCAGTCATACTCACCCTCGAGAAAGTAGGCTTGGTCGATGCGCAGGAGGCGGTAGAGGCCGCCGGAAGCCAGCCCGATATCCCACCCGGTGCGCGACCAGGCGCGGTCGCGTTGCCACCACTCACCGCTGCTTTCGTAGGGCGGGCCGTGAAACGAAATTTCCCCGCGTGGTCCATCGCTCCACAGAAAGGAGGCTCGGCCATGCGTGAACTCGAGGTGGACGGCGAGAGGCGGACGGAAACGGCGCAAAGTAAGTCCGTGTGTGGCG
>JAEYQF010000374.1 GCA_023410155.1 Verrucomicrobiota bacterium
CCAATCGCGTTGAGGTCTTATCTGGGTGGTGTTTTGGCCGGCCGGCCAAACTCTCCGGATCGCGCCGAGAGGTGGCACGACTCGGGACGAACTCTGGTGCGAGACCGAACTACTTCGCCAAGGCCACCTGCAGGATTGCGATGGTGTGGACGGGGACGGTGGTGCGCTGGGTGCCGGCGGGCAGCGAAGTCGTGTGGTATTGCACCACGTTTTTGTCGGGCTGCTGGAGCGTGTTGGCGTCGTGAATCGGCAAATCGTGACGGTCAACTCGCGCCCGTGGCATCGGCGGAAGGGCTGACGGCACGCGACGTTTAGTCCGCCTCTCGCTGCCCAGTCGCGCGTGAAATATGCGGGCTGAGGTTGGACCGAATGATCCGCCCGGGGGGGCTTCCCCCCTCAGGCTTCAGCGTGGCGTGGTGTGGGCGGGATCTTCGATCGGGAACCAGATTTCGACGTCGCCCTTTCCTGCCACGGGGTCGTAAGCGGGGCCGTAACGCTCGAAGAAGGCGGGAGCATCCGGTGTGTTGGAGTATGTTCCGCCGCCGGGCTGCTGAAGCCACGTGGTCTGGATGGCGTCGATCGTGTGGGACAGGGTCGAGACGTGTCCGTGGTGAGGAAACACTGCGTAGGTGAGCGCGGGCAGGCTGAGGCGCTGCATCTCCGCGGGCGCTTGCTCGAGGTCCAGCACCTCGACCGCGGCGAGATACTCGATCCCGTTGGCGCCGGGGGCAGGGCGCAGGCACACGCCATAGGCGACGCCCTCGATCTCGCCGGGTATCCGGCCGAACTGCGGGGCGAGCCGACCCCAGAGCTCGGGAATCTGGTGCATTGTCTCGCCCGTGAATGAGCCCTGATAGCCGAGCAACAGCATCGGCGAGCGGCGTTCGATACGCAGGGGCGTGAGCGGGGCGGGCGAGTTGCTGGCGGGGCGTGCGGGATGCGTCATGGGGAAGGGTGGTCTCCATTCTCTACGAACAGGAAGTGGAAAACGGACTCGCGTTGCGGTTTTCTCCGAGGACGAAAAACCCTGAGGTCCGGTTCGCCGACTCTCGTTCGTGGAGAAGATAGGTAACTGCGGTGGGCGTCGACCGCTCAACTCTCAACTTCTTTCCCCATGCCCGAATCCCTTCCTCATCCGCGCATCGCCTCTGCCGCCGAGTGGCGTGCGAAGCGCCTCGAATTGCTCGCCCGCGAGAAAGAAGCGACGCACCTGCGCGATCGCGTGGCGGCTGAGCGGCGGCGTCTGCCGATGGTGCGGATCGAGAAGGACTACGTGTTCGAGGGCCCGCAGGGACGTTTGCCGTTTGCCGAACTTTTCGAGGGGCGGCCCCAGCTCATCGTTTATCACTTCATGTTCGATCCGGCGTGGGAGAAGGGCTGCCCTGGCTGCACGGGTTTTGTCGACGCGCTGGGCGACCTGTCGTTGCTCGCGGAGCGGCGGACAAGTTTCGCGCTGATCGCACGGGCGCCGTTTGCGAAGCTCGATGCCTACCGCCGCCAGCGGGGCTGGGAGCGGACGCTGTTTTCGTCGTTCGGCAGCGATTTCAACTACGACTTCCACGTCACGCTCGATGCGAAGGTGCGCCCGCTCGAATACAACTATCGCACGCCGGAGGAACTGCGCGCGGCTGGCCGTCCTCACGATCTCGATGGCGAGTGCCACGGGCTCAGTGTTTTCTTCCGCATCGGCGACGCGCTCTATCACACGTATTCCACCTACGCTCGCGGCGTGGAGGATCTGGTGCACACCTACAGTCTGCTCGATGTCACGCCCTATGGCCGGCAGGAAGATTGGGAGGACTCGCCAGCAGGATGGCCGCAGAAGCCGACCTACGGTTGAGAGGGCTCCGCAGAACTACACCAGCGAGCGCGGTGGTCCGGTGTGCTCGTCGGGCGGAGTATAAAACTGGTCGTGCGCGAGCAGTTTCAGCCGGTGCACCGCGAGGCTCAGGTCGGCGAAGAGCGCGCGCGTGACGTCGTCGGTCTGCTCCTCTTCCATACGGCACTGCATGCGGAAAAATCGTTCGCCAAGGCCGCGTTTCGAGTCGTTGTCGCCCATGCGCTGCAGGAGCCGTCGCACCTGGTCGGAGAGTCGTCGCCCCTTTTTCACCAGCTTCAAGGCGGAGTCGGGCGGGAGTTCGCCGGCTTTGGTTTTCTTGAACACTCCGCATTCGAAAATGCGGCACTGTCGGGGTCGGTCGGGATAAACTCGGCAGCTGCGATCCGCACACAACGCCGCGCACGGCTGGGGAAACCGCGCCACAGGCTTGCGGCTCCGGGAAAACGTCACCGGCAGCCCGAGCGCGCGCAGACGCGCCGCATCGTCGCCCGGCTCGAGCTGCACGCCGTCGAACAGCGTGCCGTCGCAGCACATGCCGCAGGCGAGGCAAAGTTGTTCGAGTGAGTTCAGCGGCACGATCCGGTCACGGGTTGCAAGAGGTGAGCTTCGCTCAGTGCGCGCGGGGACGGCGAGCCCGGAAGTCGTAAAAACTCCCGCCGGCGTGCCGCGCGATCTGCGGGCGTCTCGCGCCTCGATCTGCCACGGTAGCAATGTGGCTGGCGGCCGCCGCTGGTGCCGTGGCGATCTATCGCCGTCGTCGCGCGCGACTCGCGCCAATGTTCGTCCCGAGTCGCGCCACGTTGCGGACATGGTCGCGCCACGATGCGTCCTGCGTCGCGCCGAGATGCGGCACGACTCGAGCCATCGATCGGCTCGAATCGTGCCGTGCGCACATTTCACTTGGCGAAATCGGTGGAGACCGAGAGTTCGCGATGGGCGGCGAGAGCTTGGCGCATCGTTTCCACCCGCTGCTCCGCGAGCCCGAGCGCGTCGCTACCAAGCACGAGGTGCAGCGGAGGCGTGGGCATCGTGGCGACGTTCATCAGCACATCGGCGAGTTTTTCCGGATCGCCGGGTTGGTGGCCGCTGATTCCGCCGGACACGTGTTGTTCGACGAGATCGTGCGCGGACTGGTAGTCAGCGATGGGCGTGGCGGGCACGGCTGGTGAGCCCGCGGCGAGAAACTCGGTGCGGAAATAGCCGGGATAAACGCAGGTGACATTCACGCCCAGGCCGGCGAGGTCGCCGTGCAAGCCCTCGCTCAGGCCCGCGACCGCGAACTTCGTGGCGCAATACACGCCGAAGCCGGGAAACGCCGCGGTGATGCCGGCGATGGACGCGATGTTGAAGATGTGTCCGGCGCGCTGCTGGCGCAGGTGCGGCAGCGTGGCGCGCAAGACGTTGAGCAGGCCGAAGACGTTCACGTCGAAGTTGGCACGCGCTTCGGCGTCGCTCACTTCCTCGACCGCGCCGAACTGGCCGTAGCCGGCGTTGTTCACGACGACATCCAGGCCGCCGAAGTGTGCGATCGTCTGCTGCACGGCCGCGCGCACGCTGGCCTCGCTATTCAGGTCGACTTCGAGCGGGAGGACGTTGGCGCCGAGTTTTGCGACGAGGGCGCTCTTGGAGCGCGAGGTCACGGCGACCTTGGCGCCGGCGTGGGCGAGCTTTTGGGCGAGACGGAGGCCGAGGCCCTTGGAGCCGCCCGTGATGAACCAGATGCTGTCCTTGATATGGGAGAGGTTGTGTTTCGTGGCACCGATATGATGTCACAGATGGACACGGGATTGGTAGACTGGAGCGCCGGATCGCTTGCCTAATCCTCCGAGTGTGGTGATATCTCGGCTCGTGCAGGACCTGATCGAGATCGCGAAGCGGCATGTGCCGAAGGACGGCTTTCACGCCACGCTGATCCCGAGCCTGCAGATCGTGCGCAGCGGAGCGCCCTCGGAGCCGGTGCCAGCAGTGTATCGATCCTCGCTGTGCTATGTGCTTCAAGGCGTGAAGGAAACGTCGGTTTCGGGCCGCACGTATCGCTATCGCGCAGGCGAGTATCTGGTGTCCTCGGTGGATCTGCCGGTGACCGGCGAAATCATCGAAGCGACAACGGGGCGGCCTTATCTCTGTCTCGTGATCTCGATCGATGCGCCGCTGGTTTACGACGTCCTGCAAACCATGCCGATGCGGATGGAGGCAGGCTCGCAATCGGGCCTCTATGTGGGGCGGGCCGAGCCGGTATTGACGGATGCGGTGGCGCGATTCGTCCGTTGTCGCGATTCGAGCAGCGACCGCGTGGTGCTCGTGCCGGGGATTTTGCGGGAGATCGTTTATCGGCTGCTCGCCAGTCCGTTTGGCCCGATGGTCGCGGATCTCGGCATGACCGGCAGTCGCACCCAGCGAATCAATCGCGCGATCGCGCATCTGAAGAACCGCTTCGCCGAGCCGCTGCGCGTCACTGATCTCGCGCCGCTCGCGGGCATGAGTGTGTCCACGTTTCACGAACATTTGCGACGAATCACCACGCTGAGTCCGGTCCAGTATCAGAAGCTCCTGCGCCTGCAGGAAGCGCGGCGCTTGCTCGTGGCAGACGGCGCCGGCGCGGCGGACGTCGGATTCCGCGTGGGCTACCAGAGCCCCTCACAATTCAGCCGGGAGTATGCGCGGTTGTTTGGCCATCCGCCGTCGGTGGATCTGCGGGAGCGGATGACGGCGTGATTGCGTGCCGGTCGCGCGACACGCCGGCCTGCAGCATCCATGCACGGCTTGTTTTCGCGGGACGGGCACATTCCTTCCCGGCATGACTTCGGCGGGAACACCAGTGGGCTTCGACGAGAAGAATGCCGCGACTTACGACGAGCGTTTCGCGGGAATCAGTGCGACGCGCGAGTCGCTGTGGTTGCAGGTTCGTGCGCTGTTCGCCGACCTGCCCTCCGCTGCGCGCATCCTCTGCGTCGGCGCGGGCACGGGGCAAGAGATGCTCGCGCTGGCTCCGCATTTCCCGGGCTGGCACTTCACCGCGGTCGAGCCGTCCGGGCCGATGATGGCGATCGCACAGAAACGCGCGGCCGAGCACGGATTCGCGGAGCGTTGCACGTTTCACCAAGGTTATCTCGACACGCTGCCGTCGGGAGAGCCGTTCGAGGCGGCGACATGCCTGCTGGTGTCGCAGTTTCTCGTGGAGCGGGCGGCTCGTCGCGCGTTCTTCCGCCAGATCGCGGAGCGGCTGAGGCCCGGCGGCCGACTGGTGAACGCCGACCTCAGCGGCGATCGCACCGCGCCGGAGCACGCGCAACTCGAGACCGTGTGGTTCCGCTTGATGGAGATCGCGGGCATCGCGCCCGACCAGCATGCCCACATGCGGCAGGCGTGGCAAAGTCACGTCGACTTCCTGCCGGTGTCAGAGTTGGAGCGGTTGATCGCATCGGCCGGCTTCGACCCACCGGTGCTGTTCTCGCAAACGTTGCTCATCCGCGCGTGGTTCGCGCGCCGGAGCCTGGCGGTGACGTAGGTGGTCGGCGTGGCTCAGAACTTCTTGAACGCGCCGAGTGAGAGTTTGGCTTCAACCAAGGAGTAATAGAAGCCGTCGAGATATCCGCTGAAGTTGGCCGAGGTCGGATTCGCGATGCCCCTGTATTTGGATTTGGTGCCGCTGACGTTTAGCTTGATCGGCACCATCCCGGCGCAAAGCGCGGTATACCCTTGGTATTCCACGATCAGGTAGTAAGCACCGCGGCCGGCGAAGCTGCCGCTCGCCTTGCCGTTCTTGAAAGCGACCTTGCCCGACGTCGTGCCGGCTGCGCTCTCCAGATAGACGATCGAATCGAGCGACGCGGTTCGGCCGTTCTTGTGCCGCAGTCGAAATCGCGGGCCATGCTGGACGAAGACGCCCTCCATCTGAGCGTCGTAATAGCAGACCAAGCTCCAGCCGGACGTGGGGGAGATGATCTTCCGGCGCACGCATTCTTTCAGGATCTCTGCGTTCCTGATCTTGATCACAGTCTCACTCACAGAAACCCCGCTGGATTTTGGCACGGGTTGGTTCATCGCGGTGACAGTCGCAGCGAGGGTGAGCGGTGCTTCGACAATATAGGCCGCGAATGCCGGAATGCTGAGCAGGAGAAACGCCGGCGCGATGCGCGTGAGAAGTTTGATGAGCATGGATCGGAGCGGGGGTTGCGGTGTTGCTGGACGACAGGAACCTGTCAGGCCCATCGCGCAGGCCAAGATTCCCGTCCGGGAAAATGTCCCGGTTTTGCGGATCGCCCATTCAGACCGACGGAGCGGAGCCAAGTTAGGGCGGAGATGCTACACTTGGCTCACACCGGTCCCCCCTGGAGTGCGATTTTCACTCTTCAACTCGGTCCGGGGCCACGGCAGGATCGGTGGCATGTCCCTGGGTTTCGTCCGCGTGTTCACGTTTCTTTCCTCACTCCTGGTGACGGCTTCGCTCGCCGCTGAGTCGCTCTCCCTACAACCGCTCGCCGACGCTTCCGCGCTGGCGCCTGCTCCGCTGAAGATCGGCGGACGCGTGGTCCCGACGAGGAATTCCGACGGAGCCGCGGCTTACCGGCTCCAGTGGCCCGGTGTCTATTTCGAGACGGCATTTTCCGGGAAGCGCGCGGCAATCCAGGTCGGCGAGGGCAACGCCATCTACCAGGTGCGCGTTGACGGCGCGCCGGCTCTCACGCTCGTCAAACCCGCGCCGGGCCTCTACGCCGTGGAAGGACTCGCCGACGGTGCGCACACCGTGCGTGTGACGGTCGTGTCGGAAAACCAGGCCAACGCGGTTAACTTCGGCGGGATCCTCGTCGCGGCCGAGGCGGCTCCGCGCGCAACGCCGGCGCTCGCCCGCCGGATCGAGTTCATCGGCGATTCCCACACCGTCGGCTACGCCAATACGTCCACCACGCGTGAATCTGCCGGCGACACCGTCTGGCTCACGACGGACAACTCGCAGGCGTTTGGGCCGCTTGTGGCGGCGCATTTTGGCGCGGAGTATCAGGTCAACGCGATCTCGGGGCGAGGCATCGTGCGCAACTATAATGGCGGCGGTGGCGCCACGCTGCCGCAGGCTCATCCGTTTGCGTTGTTCGATGGAAAAACGCCGGTCCGCGAGACCGACTGGCAGCCGCACGTCGTGGTGATCGGGCTGGCGACCAACGATTTCTCCACGCCGCTGAATCCAGGTGAGAAATGGAAAACGCGCGACGAGCTGCACGCGGACTACGAGGCGACCTACGTGGCGTTCGTGCGGGAGCTGCGCGCACGCTATCCGCGAGCGTTCTTCGTTCTCGCCGCCAATGACATGGCCGAAGGTGAGATCCAGCGTGAGGTGAAGAAAGTCGCGGAGCGGCTGATCGCGTCCGGCGAGCAACGGGTGGCCTTCGTGGTCTATCCGGCGATGGAGCTGACCGCGGCCGACTGGCATCCGTCGCTCGACGATCACCAGCTGATGGCGCGCACCCTGATCGCACTGCTCGAATCGCGCCCCGACGTTTGGGCTGAGCGCTGAGCGGCTGGGACCTCGGCACGGGAAACCACGGAGAACCTCGCAGCTATTGTGTGGCTGGACGCGCGAGCATGAGACTTGGACGCGCGGGCAGGAACCGGCGCGAAAAGGCGAGAGCTTCCGGATGTGCGGTCATGGTGACGTGGCGTCAGGTCCGGTAATCTGAGGGCACGCTGCTTTCGCACCGCGCACTGCGGGAGCGAGCACCGTTCCCCTATGATTGCATCCCTCTTGTTCTCACTCGCGCCGCGGTTCTTGCCAAGGCGCCGACGCCAGGCCGTAAAGGCGTTTGCGTGCTCGCGCCGACGGGTTTTTTCGACTGAGGATGGGCTATGCGCTTCCTTGCCCTGCTTGCGCTTCTGGTCACTTCGTCTGCGGTCGCGAGAGATCTCGCTTTTGTCGGTGCCACGGTATTCCCGGGTCCCGGATCGGAAGCACTTTCGGATGCGGTGGTGCGCGTGCGCGAGGGGCGTATCGCGGCCGTGGGGCCGCGCGAGGGCGTGCCGTTGCCCGAGGGGGTCGAAGTGATCGACTGCAGCGGGAAGTTCATCACCGCCGGGTTCTGGAACTCGCACGTGCATATCTTCACGCCCGATCTGCTCCACGTGCGCGACACGCCGGTGGAGCAGCTCGAATCTTCGATCGAGGGAATCTTCACGCGGTGGGGGTTCACCACGGTTTTCGATGTGGCTTCCGACGTGGAAAACACGCTGGCGCTGCGCGAGCGGATCGAACGCGGCGAGGTGCGAGGCCCGCGGATCCTGACCGTGGGTCAGCCTTTCTGGGTGAAGACACCGATTTACGTGGTCGACTATTTGATCGCACACCGGATCGCGATTCCACCGACGACGACGGCGGAAGAAGCGGTGGCACGCGTGACGTCACTCGCCGACCGCGGGGTGGATGGCATCAAGGTCTTCACCGGTTCCGTGCAGGGGCGGGGCGCGGTGGCGAACATGGATGTGGGCCTCGTGCGGGCAGTCACGGCCGAGGCTGGCCGGCGGAGGCTGCCGGTCTTTTCTCATCCGCAGAATGCGGAGGGCCTGGAGGCGGCGATCGAAGGCGGGGTGAATATCCTCGCCCACACGGCACCACAGTCGCCGCCGTGGACGCCGGAGTTTGTCGCGCGGATGCGGCAGGCGCGGATCGCACTCATCCCGACGCTCACGTTGCTCCGCGTCGAGGGAGAGCGCGGACAGGTGCCGGCCGAGATCGTGCGGCGCTGGACCGAGCACGCGTTGGAGCAGGTGCGCGCGTTCCATGCGGGCGGAGGAGAAATTCTGTTCGGGACCGACGTCGGTTACATCGATCACTTCGATACGGCAGAGGAGTTTCAGTGGCTCGCGAAGGCCGGGCTTGATTTTCCCGCGATGCTCGAATCGCTCACGACGGCGCCGGCGGCGCGGTTTGGTGGACCCGGACAAAACGGCCGGATCGAGAAGGGCAGTGCCGCCGACCTGGTGGTGCTGGCGGGCGATCCGCGTCAGGATGTGACGGCGCTTGCGCGCGTGCACGCGACCGTGCGTGGCGGGAAGTTCATTTACCGCGCGAACTCGTCGCGCGCGGAGTGATGTATCACCGCGCGGCGGGTGGCAGCTTTGCGTCTACCCAGGCGATGAAGGTGCTCATGTTGGAGCGGCTTTCGTGTCCGCCGTCGTGCTGGCGCCAGGCGAGTTCGCCGTCGAGCAAACCGACTTTCACCGGAGGCATCTTCGCAGCACGATAATCCTCGGCCACGCCGAGATCGCGTGCACCTAGCAGGCGGAAAACGGGGCCCGCTGCGACCGTGGCCATGAAGCTGCCTTGCTGGTCCAGCCAGAGCGCGTCGCCCTGCTCGGGAATGCCGTAGCTGATGAACGTGAGCCGCGGGGCGCAGAGCGCGATGAGTTGGTGAGCGTCGACGGGGATGTCGTCGGCGTCTTTGCGGCCGAACGAGCTGCGCTCGGCGCCGTATTTAAGAAAATTCCCGGCCATCCAGTGGTAGCTGTAGGTGCCGGTGAGGTTTTCAACTGCCTCGCCGAAATTGCGGCGATGCGGCTTGGCGCCGCCTTCGCCCGAAGATGCGATCAGCGCAAAGGCGAAACGCGGCTCGAACGCCATGGCGACGAGAGCGGCCTTGCCGTAGCGCGACACGCCTTCGATACCGACGCGTTTCGCATCCACCTCCGGCAGTGTATCCAGAAAGTCGAGACCGCGCGACGCACCCCACGCCCACGCCCGCAGCGCGCCCCACTGCTCCGGGGTGCGCCGCCCGCCACGGTTCGCGAGGCCGATGATGCCTTCGGTGAGACCGGCGCCGACGTCGGCTTGGATGCTCGCGGTGTCGATCGCGACATAACCCCAGCCGGCGGCGATGAGTTGTTCTTCGTTGGTCGATCCGGGCGGCGGAGGAAAACCGGGGAAGCGCGGCGTCGGCTCGTCGGGCATGCGGCCCCAGCCGAACATCATCAGCACGGGCATCGGCCCGGTCGCGTCGGCGGGCAACACGACGGCGAGACGAATGGCGACGGTGATCGCCGGGTGCGCGGAGTTGTCGGCCGTGCCGATCACGCGCCGCGCGATGACGGGTTTGCCGGCAACGGTGGTGCGCACCGTCTTCTCGATGGACCAGCGCACGGCGGGGACCTCCGAGGGCACGCGGCCGTAGATCTCGCGTTCGAAGAGTTCGACCAGCTCCGGCCGGCGTTTCTGCCACCATTGCTCTGAGGTGGTCACCGCCGCGCCGTCAGCGCTGGTGAGGAGCGCGGGCCATTCGGGAAACGGATTCGCGAGCGATTCGTCGTAGTTGGCGAGGTTGGGTTGGCCGGGCGCGGGATTGCCGTTTTTGCCCGGCCGCAGCTCGGTGATGCCGAGCTGCTGCATCATGTCGGCGTGATCTTCGTTCGTGAGACGACCGACGCGTTCGCGCTCCTCCGCGCTCCAGTCCCACGGCGCGCCTCGGGGCAGAATCGAGGAGGTCGCAGCGGGAAGGGACATCGCGGCGACGGCGGAGAACAAGGTGAAGCTCGCGAGCAGACGGGAGGCACGGGTGGGGCGCATGGGAGGGTCGGCGGACGCGAACGGGAACCCGCAACGCCGCCGATCCAAACTGGGGCCGCCGCGGCTCTGCGCAAGACGCCGCGGCTTCTAATAGTTGATTCGGCGAGGAGTCTTTTCTCCGCGCCGAGAGGATCAAACGGGAGCGTCGGGAATCTCGGCTTCGACCAGGCGTGTGAGCAGCAACAGCGATTCCTGCCAGCCGAGATAGCACATCTCGGTCGGGATCACCGCGGGAATGCCTTCCTGCACGATGGTTAGCTCGGTGCCACACATGACGGTCTTGAGCGTGATCGTCGTGATCATCTGGCCGGGCACGTTAGGATCATCGAACGTGTCGTCGTAAACGATGCGTTCGTGCGGCACGATTTCACGATACGTGCCACCGAAGGAGTGCGCCTTGCCTGTGCTGAAATTGATGAACGACATCCGGTAGGTGCCACCGACCCGCACCTCCATGTGGTGGATCTTCGCGGTGAAGCCATGTGGAGGATTCCATTTGATGATCGCATCGGGATCAGTGAATGCGCGGTAGACGCGTTCGGCCGGGGCGCGGAGCACGCGGTGGAGTTTTACCGTGCCAGTGGGAGGAGGAGTGGTGGACATGGGAAGAGAGGAAGGATGTAGGATTGATGTGATTGGGTTTCGCCTTCTCCACGATCCGATCCTGCCGGCCCGGACACGCGAGTGCGAAAATCCTGTGTGGTGCGGCTTGCGAGCGCGGGCGCGCGCGGCAGCTTGGGTTCATGACCCCGCTCCTCCGCGCCCGTGTCCTCGCTGCGTTGTTGTGTGTGATGTTTTGGGCGGGCGGTAATTTGTTGCACGCCCGCGCTCTGCCGCTGCGGGAGGCCGCTGGCGGCGCGGTGTTGATCGGATGCTCGGCGGGATCGAGCGACATCGCGGATCCGAAAACCGCGGCCATGATCGTGCGCGAGTTCGATTGTTTCACGGCGGACAACGAGTTCATGCCGAAATTCATGGTCGACGACGAAGGCCACTACACGTGGGAGATACCCGACCGGCTCGCAAATTTCGCGCGGGATCATGACATGCCGTTTTACGGCCACATGCTCGTGTGGCAGCACGAGACGCGCGCGTGGCTGTTTGAGGACAAGCAGGGTCGACCGCTGCCGCGCGAACAGGCGCTCAAGAACCTTCGCGATTACATCACGACGGTCGTGCAGCATTTTCGCGGGCGGGTGAAAGCTTGGGCGGTGGTCAACGAGGCGCTCAGCGACGATGGCGCCGTGTATCTGCGCGACACGCCGGCACGACGCGCCATCGGCGACGACTTCATCGCCCGCGCGTTCGAATATGCACATGCCGCCGATCCGACGGTGCCGCTTTATTACAACGACTATAACATCGAGCTGCCGTATAAACGGGAGAAGACGCTGCGGCTCCTGCGCGAACTGCGCGCGGAGGGTCTGCGGGTCGACGCGGTGGGCATCCAGGGACACTGGCTGCTCGGCGGGCCGGAGCCTGAGGTGATCTCGGACGCGATCCGCGAATTCCACGACGCCGGTTTCGACGTGATGATCACCGAACTCGATGTCGATGTGCTTCCCCGCACGGTCAGCGGAGCGGACCTGCAGTCCGTGGACGAAGGGCCGAATCCCTATCCGGAGAGCTTGCCCGATGAAGTGCAGCAGCAGCTTGCGCAACGCTATGGCGAGATCTTCGAGGCGATCCTGCGACCGCCTGGCGTATCGATGATCACATTCTGGGGGCCGCACGACGGCAGGTCCTGGCTCAACGATTTCCCGGTGCGGCGGCGGACCAACTATCCGCTGCTGTTCGACCGCGAACTGAAGCCGAAACCGGCGCACGCCGTCGTCAGTGAGATCCTCGCGCGACACCGCGCCGCGTCGACTACGGTGCCGCAGTGAGCGTCGGGGGCCGGAGGGGCTCACGTGCCAGTCAGTTTCCAGCGCACGTAAACGTCTTCGACCTTTGCGCGGGCCCATGGCGTTTTGCGCAGGAAGGTGAGGCTCGACTTGATCGACGGATCGAACTGGAAGCAGCGCACCGGCACGCGCTGCGCCAGCCCTTCCCAGCCAAACTGTGCGACGAGTTCGGTGAGAAGTTTTTCGAGAGTGATGCCGTGGAGCGGATCGTGACTCGCCATCAGCGTGGATTGAGCGGGGCGGGCGGGAACGCGGCGAGGCCAATTTGGCGCGTAATGCTGCACGACAGGCCAGTTCTCCGTCTTCTCTTTCGGATCGTTCAGCCCGGAGCGATCGAGGTGAGGAAGCCACCTCCTCTTTTCCCGGAGGCGCGGAGCGGGGCTTTCAAGAAGCCGGGATCGTTGCCGCCGGGAAGTGATTGAGCACCGTCCGTTCGGCCTGCCCCGGCTCGTCCATGTTTACCTCCCGCCGCATCGATCTGCTTAAATGGTATGCGCGTCGTCCTCGGATGTGGAAACAGTTCTTCCGTGTGGCGCGGCAAAAAACTGTCGCAGAGACGGCCGACCCTTCGCTGGCCATTGCGGCTCGTCATTGGTGCGAGGAGCGAGCGATCTCCATCGCCGAGGCGGTCGAGCGACTGACCGGCACCCCGGCGATCCGCTCGATCGAGTCGGAGTGTCCGGCCGAAGTGGCCGCGGGACGCGCGGCGCAGGATTCGTGTCCAGCCAAGATGGGTGCGGGCGCAAACACGGATCTTCTCTACTCCCTCGCGGAAGGCATCGAGTGCACGAAGGCGATCGAGACGGGCGTCGCCTTTGGCTGGTCTTCGTTCGCGCTGCTTCAGTCGGTGTCGAAACGCGGCGGGAAACTCGTGAGCACCGACATGCCCTATCCGCTGCGGGAAAACGATCGCTTCGTCGGCTGTGTCGTCCCGCCGCGCCTCAGGCGCCACTGGCGATTGTTGCGCTATCCGGATCGCGATGGCTTGCCGATGGCGCTCGGCGAGCTCGGCACGATCGACCTTTGCCACTACGACAGCGACAAGAGCGAAGCGGGGCGGCTGTTCGCGTATCCACTTCTTTGGGACGCGTTGCGGCCGGGCGGATTCTTCCTGAGCGACGACGTGCAGGATAACTTCGGCTATCGCGATTTTTGCGCCAGTCTCGGACTCGCGCCGCTGGTGGTGAAAGTGCCGGACGTGGCGGGCTCGAAATTCGTCGGCATCGCGGTGCACCCGTGAGCGACTCTCCCGCCATGGGGGCACAAAAAAACCGGCGCGGGTGAGCGCCGGTTCGATGGAGGCGGGCCCGGCTCTCAGGCGCTCGGTAGCGGCGGGGCGACGGGCGCGGGGGCGGCGGCCAACTGGTTGGAGTAGCCCGCGATCTTCACCCAGTAGAGAATCCAGCCGACGAGCGCGACGAGACCCGCGATCATGTTCAGCAGCGGCACCAGCGAGCACGCGCCCGCAATGGCGTAGACCAGGCCGATCGTCTTTCCGCCGTCGCCCAGGTCGATGCCTCGCGTGCGTGCTTCAGCGGTGAGCGACTTGGCGATGTTCAGCACGGTGAAGAATGTCCACACGAGGTTGAACAGCGGAATCAGGTTGAGCCAGACCAGCGGGGGATTCATCGCGCGATTGGCTGGTGCGACGCGATTGAGACATTTCTGCAGGGTCAGGAGGTAGAGAACGGCGATCGCGAGACCGATCAGGAATCCGAAGGCCATCGCGATCATCATGCCGAAACCGAGCGCGTTATCTTCCATGGGGAGCAGGGGTTGGGGTGAAGACTCCGACGCTGCCACCTTGGCCGCGCCGGCATGGGGGACCTCACCAAGGGCGGCGAGCTGGCTCAAGAAAATTGTCCCCGCCTGCGCCTTCACCCGATATGCCACCGGGCGGTTTGCCGTAGGGGAGGCGCACCGGTTCGCGGTTCGTGACTTCGGAGAAACAATCGCCCGCGCCACGCTGCCGATGCGCCAGGTGCGGCTAGAGTCTCAAGAGATGAAACCGACGCTTCTCTTCGTCCACGGCATGTTCCTCACCGCGAAGTCGTGGGAGCACTGGATCGAGTTCTTCGATCAACGCGGCTACCGCTGCAAGGCTCCCAACTGGCCGCTACACGATGGCGAGCCCGCCCTGCTGCGAACCGAGGTCCCGCCCGGCACGGGACGTCTGGATCTGGATACGCTGGTGGATGCGATGGCTCGCGCCGCTGCGGCGGAGGCGCGTCCTCCGATTGTTATCGGCCATTCGCTGGGCGGCCTGATCGCCCAGTTGCTCGCCGCCCGTGGCCTCGTGGAAGCGGCGGTGGCGATTTGCCCCGTGGCGCCCAACGGCCTGCTGGCGACGGATTGGGGCTTTCTGAGAAACAGCGCCCAAATCGCCAACCCTCTCCGCGGCGACGATCCGTTTATCATCACCCCCGAGGGATTTCACCGCACGTTCACCAACATGATGTCGCGGGAGCAGAGCGACGAGATGTTCGCACGTTACGCCGTGCACGAGAGTCGCAATGTTCTCCGCGACGCCATGGGCCCCTCGGGCTGCGTCGATGTCCGATCGCCGCACGTGCCGCTGCTATTCATCGGGGCCGAGGCCGACGAGATCATCCCGCCCAAGCTGGTGCGCAAAAATGCGGACTCTTACGAATCCCGCTCGAGCGTGCGCGAGTATCGCGAGTTTCCCGGACGTGGGCACTTCATCGCGGGCGAGCCGGGATGGGAGGACGTCGCGCACTACGTCCACGAGTGGCTGGAGCGTCATGCGGTCGGAGAAGCCGCTTCGGTGTCCGCTTCCGGAGCGGCGGGTCGGTCGCTCTCACACCCGGTCGACTAGCTGCAGCGAAGACCTCGCGCCGTCCAGAGGAGGACCTTTTCACGATCTCCGCCCAGATCTGCTGCCGCACCCGGGAGGCTTGGGGTCGCCCGAGCGCGACGATGGCCGATTTTCTCAGGCGGAATCGTGGTGGCTCGGCTGCGCCGGTCGCGAGCAGGCTTGTGTGCGCGCTCGGGCATGGTTCGGCGACGACGATCGCGCGCGGAGTCTCTCGCCTTGCGAGCGCTGAGCCTGGCGCCGCGCGAGCTTTCGCGGGCGGCGCCTGGCGAAGTCAGCGGTTCACTGCCTGCATGCCCTGCGCGTGGTAACGTTCGCCGGCCGTGGCACCCACGGGGAATGCCGCGTCGATCTCGCTGAGTTCCGCCGCCGTCAGGCTCACGCGGCACGCGTCGAGATTCTCGTCCAGATATTTGATCCGCTTCGTGCCGGGAATCGGCACGATATCGTCGCCCTGGGTGAGCACCCAGGCGAGCGCGAGCTGACTGGGCGAGCAGTTCTTCGCCCGCGCGATCTCCGCGATTTTTCCCACCAGATCCAGATTGCGCTGGAAATTCTCTCCCTGAAAACGCGGCGAGTTCCGACGGTAGTCATCCGCCGGCAAGTCTTCGAAGCGCTTGATTTGGCCCGTGAGGAAGCCGCGGCCGAGCGGGCTGTAAGCCACGAAACCGATGCCGAGTTCGCGCACCGTCGGAAGCACGTCGGCCTCCACCTCGCGGCTCCACAGCGAGAATTCCGTCTGCAGCGCCGCGATCGGGTGCACCTTGGCGGCGCGCCGGATCGTGGCCGGTGCCGCTTCCGACAAGCCGAGATGGCGGACCTTCCCAGCCTTCACCAACTCCGCCATTGCGCCGACGGTGTCCTCGATCGGCACCTTCGGATCGACGCGGTGCTGGTAGTAGAGATCGATCGTATCCACTTTCAGGCGACGCAGACTGGCCTCGCAACAGGCCCGCACGTAGTCGGGATCTCCGCGCACGCCGAGAAACTCACCCTGCGGCCCGCGCACGTTGCCAAACTTGGTCGCCAGCACGACGGCGTCGCGCCGTCCGGCGATCGCCTTGCCGACGAGTTCCTCGTTGCGCCCGACGCCATACATGTCGGCGGTGTCGAGGAAGTTTCCCCCGCGGTCCAGATAGCGCAGGATGACGCTGATCGACTCCTGCTCGTTCATCTGTCCGGGCGCATAGAACTCACTCATGCCCATGCAACCCAATCCGATTTCGCTGACCAGCGGTCCGCGCGCGCCGAGACGGCGTGTTTTCATCGTGCCTTGCGTTTCCATGCCGCGAAGTGGATGCGGAGCCGCCAACGAATCAAGTGCGCCGCAGATTCCCCGCCTGCGCAGTCGACTACTTTACAATCTCCGGCGAGAGCTGCCAGCGCACCTGCCAGCCTCCTTCATCGGTCCGCTCGAGCGCGACGACGGCGGCTTTCTTCAGCTTGAACCGCACCGGCGCTGCCGCGCCCGTCACGAGCAAGGTCGTGAACGCGCTCAGGTGCGGCTCATGACCGACGATCGCGATCGGGGTTTTCGCCTTGCGCGCGCTGAGTCGGCCGATGGCGAGCGACGGATCATCGTCGCCATTGATGCCGTCGATCTGGACGAGCTTCGCCTTCAGGCCGAGGCGCTCCACGAGGCGCTGAGCCGTCTCGCGGGAGCGCGGCAGAGGGCTGTGCCAGATCTCGCCCGGTGCAAATCGCCCGGACCGCGTGAGGAACCTCGCCAGACGCTTGATCTGTTTGCGTCCGCGACCGCTCAACGGGCGCTCTGGATTTTCTTCTTCCGAAACTGCGTGCGCGTGGCGAACGATGAAGAGCGACGGGGACATGACACACCGTGCTGCCGCATCCGCATTTGGCAATGTGCGCCGGGGCCTTGCAGTTCAGGTCGCCCCTGCGGGCCGATGTGAGCGTTTCCCTGATTCGCGGCCGCCCCCGCGGTTTCGCGTCGTGAATCGCACCGCGGAGTGCCAAGACTGCGCGGGTATGGAAGCCCTGTCCCCGCGTGCGGCTCGTCGCGTCATGAGCCTATTCGGACTGCTCGTCCCGGTCCTCGCCTCGGCCCAGTTCCCCCTCTACACCGCCGACGATTTCACCCTGCTGGGTGGTGGCACGTATGCCTACGATTCCCTCAGCGGCGAGTATTCGCGTCCCGCACAGTATGAGGGGCAGATCGCGTTCGGCAGGTCTTTCGAGGAGACCTATGTGGGTTTCGGCGTCTTCGACATTCGTGACGTGATCCTCGCCAGTGATGTCGGCATCGACCCCGCGGAGGTCGGAGGGTATGATGTTTTCAACTACACGCTGGATGCCGGCGCGTTGAACATTCCCGAGATCCAGTTCAGCAACCCCCTCTTTCGCGATGTGCCGCTCCAGGTGCGGTTGTCGTCAGCTCCCGTGAGCGCCTTGCTCGATGGCACGGGCGATCCGGAGGCGATGTTCGAGGCGCTCATCGGTGGTGAGATCTTGTCCGACTACCTCTTCGAACTCTCCGCGCTGGAGGACGGAAATGTCGCCTACGGTCATTTCGTTTCGCTCGGACAGAAGTTCACCGATCTCGTGAACAATGGCTTCCGCGGCCCGGTCGTGATCTCGTTTCAGGTCCCGTATGATCCGGGCTTTCCCACGTTTTCGGCAGAAGTAGGGGTGATCGCCAGCAATCCAGACAGCATCATGATCAGCGCAGGCATGGAGCTGGTGCCGATCACGCCGATCCCAGAGCCCGCCACCTACGGCATCGGTGCAATCGTGATGCTCGGGCTCGTCGCGGCGTGTCGTTCCCGTCGCCTGCGACGTGCACCGCTTGCGGCCACCGCTCCGACGGGTTGAGCGGCCGGTGCGCACTCCGCCGCTTCGGACGTTGCGCGTGAGCCGGCGCTTTGTTGTTCTCGGCGGACCGGCTTCCGCCCCGACGCTTTCCGACCTTACCCAGCGCGTGCCGTCCACGTTCGCGCGGGCGTCTGGGCCTTCGCCGGCTCCTTATGAGCCCTTACAAGAAGCTGCCCATGGCTGCGAAGAAGAAGATCGCGCTCGTGGCGCACGACAACATGAAGGCCACGCTCGTCGAGTGGGCGAAGTTCAACCGCGGCACGCTTTCGCGGCACACGGTCTTCGCCACCGGCACGACGGGCCTGCTGCTCGAGAAGGAACTCGGTTTCCCGATCACGAAACTCCAGAGCGGCCCGCTCGGCGGTGACCAGCAGATCGGTGCGAAGATTGTCGAGGGCGAAATCGATTTCCTGATTTTCTTCTGGGATCCGCTCGAGCAACAACCGCACGATCCCGACGTGAAAGCGCTGCTGCGGATGGCGGTCGTCTGGAACGTCCCGACTGCGTGCGATCGCGCCACGGCGGACTTCGTGATCTCGTCGCCCCTGATGAACACCGCCTACGACCGGCTCATTCCCGACTACGACGTGTATCGGAAGCGCAAGGTGCCCGGGGTCGACGCGCCGCCCGTGCCGATCGCTGGCGCTGCCAAAATCAAACGCTGACCGCGTTCGACGCGGCTCGCAGTTTGGCGCGACTCACTTACCGTCGCGCGACTCCATGCAGATTCACCGCGCCGAATTCAAAACCAGTGCTCCCGACCTCCGCTCCGCTCCCGCGTGGGCGCTGCCTGAATTTGCGCTGATCGGGCGCTCCAATGTCGGCAAGTCCTCGCTCGTCAATCTGCTCACCGGGCGCCGCGATCTCGCGAAAGTCTCGGAGGTGCCGGGCAAGACGCAGCTCCTTAATTTTTTCACGATCGATAACCGCTGGTCGCTCGTCGATCTGCCCGGCTACGGTTACGCGCAGGTGAGCCGGCAGAAGCGTTTCGAGTTCAACCAGGCGGTCGCCGACTACATCATTCAGCGCGAAAACCTGCGCCTCGTATTCGTGTTGATCGACTCGCGCCTCCCGCCGCAGGCGATCGATCTCGAGTTCCTGCAATGGATCCGCGAGGCGGGCGTGCCCTTCGCGCTCGTGTTCACCAAGACCGACAAGCAGTCGGCATCGCAAACACGCACGAACGTGGACACGTTCAAACGCACGCTCACCGAACAGGGCTTCGCGGTGCCGGATGTGTTGCTCACGTCGTCCACCAAGAAAGCTGGCCGCGGCGAAGTGCTGAACTTCATCGCGGCGCAGCTCGCGTGAGTCGCGCCTGAGTGCGTCCCGAGTCGGGACAAGGTCCGCACCGGGTCGTGCCAAGGTGCGGACAAGGTCGAGCGAAGGTCCGGACACGGTCGCGACAAGGTGCGCACTATGTCGCGACAAGGTGCGGCTCGGGTTGCGAGGAGATGCGCACCGCGTCGAGCCCGGGTGCGGATCGAGTCGAGACGTGGGACGGATTGCGTGGGTCTAGAACACGAGGTGACGTGCGAGAAACGGGAGCACGCGCGCGTCGAAGCGGCCGTGCTCGCGCCAATTCTCGTGCCAGTAGACTCCGCGGTATTCCTCCGCTTCGTGTTCCACGCCGAGAAGATCGAGTTTTCGCGACAACGCCGCGCTGCCGTAAACGTGATCCTGGACCGGATCGTAGCGGGCCCAATCGAGCGCCACCGCGCGCAGGCGGCGCAGGTTGTCCGCGTAGTGGTCGGCGATCTCGACGATTGCGAAGCCGGCCACGAGTTTACGCGCGTTCTCCGGGTGATACACGAGCTGCCCGTCGCGTTTATCCATGAGAAAATCGCAGTAGAACGGGGGGCGATTGGGATTGGGCAAAAATGCCTGACTCATCGTCACGAAGATTTGGGAAATGTGCTCGCCTCCGAGATCGGCGAAGGATTTCGCCGCGTGAATCTTTTCCCAATTGGGATACCATTGCACGGGCAAGAGCCCTGTGCCGGTGCGGACCGGATTGAGCGCATACGCGACGCTGAAGACATCCGGGTGGCGCATCGCAATCAGCAGCGCGCCGCCGCCGCCCATCATCTCGCCGACGAGGGCGCGACTCTCGGCGCCGCGCAGGGTGCGATAGGTGCGATCGATGAACGGCACGAGTTCCTCGACGGTGTGGTCCAGCCAGCGACCGGTGGCGGGAGAGTTTTCGTAGAGGCTCCCGGTGCTCGGCGAACTGTAGTCGCCGATGACAACGATGAACTCGGCCGTTTTCCCCGCCGCGAAGCCGCGTTGGAGGAGGCGGAGGATTTTCCCGTCGGCGAGCATCTGCTCGGGCGACTGGAAGATGCTGTGGCAAAGATAGACGACGGGGCAGGACTTGCCTGAACTCGCGTAGCTCGGCGGCAGAATGACTTTGATCTGACGCACCGGATCGAGGTCGGTGCGCGTGTCCCGCAGCACGGTCGAGGTGAGCGAGTGAGAGACGACGGCAAGTGCGGGAGCATCCGCGGCGCGGGCGGCAACGGGACCTGCCAGGCAGAGAATGGCAAACCAGCAGAGAAACGGGACGCGAAGTAGAGTGGTGTTCATGGAACGCGGAAAGTGCGGGTGTGAATTACGATGTGGCGTGGGTGTTTCAGCGCGTGCCAACCACGAGGTGGCGGCCGAGAAATGGCAGGACGCGCGTGTAGAAGCGGCCGTCGGCGGTCCAGTTTTTGTCCCACTGGTTGCCGTTGTATTCCTCGGCGGTGTGTTCGATGCCGAGTTGGTCCAGCGTGCGCGTGAACGCCTGGTTCGAATACACGTGACTTTGCGTCACGTCGTAGCGGCCCCAGTCAAAGGCGAGTCCGCGCATCTGCCGGAGGCTGTCGGCTTTTTCCCGCAGGAGTTCGTCGAGGTAAAAACTCTGCTCCATCTTGCGGACGTTGGCGGCGTTGAGCGTCGGCTCGCCGTTCACCAGCTCGACGATGAAGTCGCAGTAGAAAGGCGGACGGTCGGGATTCGGCAGATACGCCTGCGCGATCGCGACGAAGCCGGGCGCGTAGTAATCGCTCCAAAGGTCGGAGAACGATTTCGCGGCGTGCAGCCGGCGCCAGTCGACCATCGACTGCATCGGCATCAAGCCGCTGCCGGTCGCGACCGGATGCATCGCGTAAACGACGCTGAAGAGATCGGGCCGGAGCATGGCGAACTTCAGTGCGCCGTAACCGCCGAGGAAATCGCCCACGATGGCGCGACTCTCACGCTGCGGCAGCGTGCGGAACCGTCCGTCGATGAACGGCACGAGTTCGTCGATCGTGAAGTCGAGCCAGCGTCCGGTCGTCGACGAGTTTTCGAACCAACTGCCCATCGTCGGCGAACTGTAGTCGGCGGCGACGAGGATGAACTCCGACACGAGACCGGCGGCGACGGCGCGCTCGATCAGGCGCACGAGGTTGCCGTCCTCGAACATCTTTTCCGGGTTCCAGTTGATCGAGTGGCAGTAATACACAACTGGATACGCCTTGCCGGAGTTCGCATAGCCGGGCGGCAGGTAGACTTTGACGCTGCGATCGGGATCCAGGCCGGTGAGGGTTTCGCGGAGCGCGTGGGACTGGAGATGTTCGGTGACGACCGTGCCGCGTGGCGGATTCTCGGCGCGGGCAAGGGTGGCGGCGGCGAGCAAGAGGAGCGTGAGCGCGGTGAGACACACGTGGCGAAGCGACGAGTTCATGGATGGCGAGCAGCAGACGGGAAACTGCCTCGAACGCCGGCGGGCGTGGTTGCCCGGTCGACTCGAGACGGACGCAGGCTACGCGTTTCTCGCGCGCGAATCGTCCGAGCCGAACGGCTCGAACGCGCAAAACGTCCGAATCGGACGGCTCGTCCGCAGAGACTTACGAAGCCGGTGCGTTACTCGCGCGAAATTCGGTCGGCGTCATGCCGACGTGGCGGCGGAAGGCGGTGTTGAAGGTCGACTTCGAGTTGAAGCCGACCTCCAGCGCGATCTCGAGCACGGTCTTGTCCGGCGATTCGCGCAGCAACTGCCGCGCGCGCTCGATCCGGTAGCGATTCACCAGTTCGTAGAAATTGGACTGCAGGTCCTGATTGATCACCTGGGAGACCGCGTGGGCGTTTTCTTTCAGCTCGGCGCAGAGTTTGCGGAGGCTGAGCAGGCTGTCGGTGTAGAGCGCGCCGCTCGTCATCGCGGTCTCGAGTTTGCGCTGGATGCGGGCGCGGACGTCCGGATCGAGCCGCGCCCGGGCGTATTTCGTTTCCACCGTTGAGGTCGGGATCGGGAGCGCGGGCGCGGGAGCGACGAGCGTGGCGGAGGACGTTTCCTCGACCGACGGTTCGGCGATCGGTTGGGGCGCGTTTCCGAGCGCGGCGCGGCGCACGATCAGGTAAATCGAGCCGACGACGATGCTCACCTCGATGAATGCGGCGAGCACGAGCAGACTCGCGCGCGCGTGCGTGATGCATTGCACGACACGGAGCACGCCGAACACCCACGTGGTGGCGACGATCACGAGTGGCAAGTGCAGCCACGCGCGCGATTCGGCGGATGCAGTTGCCGGAGTGGGCGCGGCCAAATCGGCCTTTGCGATCAACAAGCGGCGGCAACGCCCCAGATAAAACGGCACCTGCCACACGAAGATGCCGATGCATGCCAGCATGCCCGCATGAATGAGCCGCGAGTGCCACGCTGCCGTGAGATTGGCAGGATCGACGTAGTCCGTGCCGAAGTGCGCGCGCAGCAACAGTGGCGTGGTGAACACGAACCCAGCCACGATCAACGCGAGCTGCGTGCGGCCAAGCGAGCGAAAGCCGGGACGTGCGCCCTCGACGATTTCCCGCACCGCGAGCCACAGCACCGGTGCCATCAGCAAGGCGCCACTCAATCGCAGACCGAGCCAGAGCGCTTTGAGCGGTGTCGCCGGATGTGCCATCAACACCTCCAGCGCAAAGCCGAATGCCTCCACGCCGAGGAAGATGGTGAAGTAGTCGAGCGAACGTCCGGCCCGCCGTTCGCGCGCGCCGAGCAGACCGGCGGAAAACAAACACAGCGTGAGTGCCGCCGTGTAGAGAGACGTGTGCAGACCGTTCATCCGGGGAGAAGACGGGCTGAGTGAAGCAAAACTCTGTCGCGCGAAAAGCGCGAAAGCCCGACGGGTCTCGTCGGGCTGGTTGGAGAAAGCGTCTCCTCCCGGCGGGTGCTGCGGAGTGCAATCCGCAGCCGAGATCAGAGTTTCGCGAGCGCTTGCTCGAGATCGGCCTGAAGATCGGCGAAATCCTCGATGCCGATCGAGAGTCGCACGTAATCGGGCGAAACGCCGGACGACTTCTGCTCCTCCTCCGTCATCTGGCTGTGCGTCGTGCTCGCCGGATGAATCGCGAGCGACTTGGCGTCGCCGATGTTCGCCAAATGCGAAAAGAGTTTCAGCGACTCGATCAACTTCCGGCCGGCCTCGTAGCCGCCTTTGACGCCGAAGCCGAGCAGGCCGCCGAAGCCGCCCTTCAGGTATTTCTTCGCGAGCGCATGGTTCGGGCTGGTCTTCAGGCCGGGGTAGTTGACCCACGCGACCTTGGAGTGCGACGAAAGATACTCGGCGACCTGGAGCGCGTTTTCGCACGTGCGCTGCATGCGCAGGTGGAGCGTCTCCAAACCTTGGATACCCGTCCAGGCGTTGAACGGAGAGATGCACGCGCCGACGTCGCGGAGGAGCTGGAGGCGCATCTTCATGATGTAGGCGATGTTCGCTCCGCCGGCGGGCGGGAAGCTCTTGAACGCATCCCAGTGCACGAGGCCGTGGTAGCTCGCATCGGGCTGCGTGAAACCGGGGAAGCGGCCGCGGCCCCAGTCGAAATTTCCGCCGTCGACGACGATGCCGCCGATCGAGGTGCCGTGCCCGCCGATGTATTTCGTGGTCGAATGGACGACGACGTTGGCGCCCCACTCGAACGGGCGGTTGAGGTAGGGAGTGAGACAGGTGTTGTCGATGATCAGCGGGACCTCGGCCTCGCGCGCGATCTTCGCGACTTCCGCAAACGGGAAGATGTTGAGCGCGGGATTGCCGAGACCTTCGCCGTAAAACGCCTTCGTGTTGGGACGCAGCGCGCGGCGGAAGCTGTCGGGGTCGTTGGCGTCGACGAAGGACACCTCGATGCCGAGCTTCGGCAAGGTGTGGTGGAAGAGATTGTAGGTGCCTCCGTAGAGCTGCGAGACCGACACGAAATGATCGCCCGCGCCGAGGATATTAAGAATCGCGTCGGTGATCGCCGCCTGTCCCGACGCGTGGCCGAGCGCTCCCGAGCCGCCCTCGAGCGCGGCGATCCGCTGCTCGAACACGGCTGTAGTGGGATTCATGATACGCGTGTAGATGTTGCCGAGCTCCTTCAGCGCGAAAAGATTCGCGGCGTGCTCCGTGTCGCGAAACACGTAGCTCGTGGTCTGATAGAGCGGCACGGCGCGCGAGCCGGTGGTGGGGTCCGGCTGCTGGCCGGCGTGGAGGGCTTTGGTTCCGAATCCGAGGTTGCTCATGGGGAAGGGAGGGAGTGAACGCGAATTCTAAGCGCAGCTCCTCAGGGAAGTTCGAGCACGATCTTCCCGATGTGCTCGCTGCTTTCCATCAAACGGTGCGCGGCGGCGGCTTCGCTGCAGGGGAAAACCTTATACACATTCGCGCGAAAGCGTCCGCCGGTGACGAGCGGCCACACGCGCTCCTCGATCTCGCGGGCGAGCGCGGTCTTGAATTCGACTTCGCGGCTGCGCAGCGTGCTGCCGGTGATCGTGAGGCGGCGCGACATCACGTGCATCAGGTTGAGCTCCACCTTCGCACCTTTCGCGGAGTTGATGAAAACGAGACGTCCTTCGGGGCGCAGCAGGCTGACGTTTTTGGCGAAGTAATCGCCGCCGATCATGTCGAGGATCACGTCAACGCCGTCGCTCTTCAGCGCGGCCTCGAAATCGGTTGCCTTGTAGTTGATGCAACGCTCGGCGCCGGCGGCTTCCGCGGCGCGGCATTTTTCTTCGGAACCCGCGGTCGCGAACACCCGCGACCCGAGCAGCTTCGCCAATTGAATCGCGGCCATGCCGATGCCGCTCGTGCCGCCGTGGACGAGAAACGTTTCGCCCGGCTGGAGGCGTCCGCGCTGAAATACGTTGGACCACACCGTGAACAACGCCTCGGGCAGCGCGGCTCCGTCGGTGAGCGAGATATTCTCCGGGACGGGCAGGCAGTGGCCCGCGTTGACCGCCACGAGTTCCGCATAGCCGCCGCCCGCGAGCAGCGCGCACACGCGGTCGCCCACGCGAAAGCGAGTGACCGCAGCGCCGCACGCTTGCACCACACCTGCGACCTCGAGCCCCGGAATGTCGGCTGCGACGCCGGGCGGCGCCGGATAGTGGCCCTTGCGCTGGATCACGTCGGCGCGATTCACGCCAGCGGCTTTCACGCGGATCAACACCTCCTCCGGGCCCATCGCCGGCTGGTCACGCTCGGCGAGCGTGAGAACATCGGCAGCACCGGGCTGGGCAAACACGACGGCTTTCATGCTCGCCAAACAAAGCGACTGTCGCACCCCGGCAACCTCGTTTGCGCGATCGGCGTGCGAAGCACCGAAGTATTAGCGCCACGGGCACTTGATCGCGAGATCGCGAATGAGGGCGAGGCGTTCGAGCGTAGCGCCTAAAGTGAACTGGCGCAGCGCCGCTGCGCGTGCTTGGTTCCGCGCGTGAGTATCGCTTTTCAGAAAGTTGCCGTCGTCGGCTCCGGCGCGCTCGGGCTGTTTTATGGTTCTCGACTCGGCCTTGGCGGGGCCGACGTGCGTTTCCTGATGCGTCGCGATCTCGACGCGGTGCGCGCGCGCGGATCGACAATCATCAACGTGAAGGAAAACGACACGCGTGAGGAACTGCGTCCGGTCTCCGTCTTTGCCTCTGCGCAGGAGATGGGTCCGGTCGATCTCGTGCTCGTGACACTCAAGACGACCGCTAACGACGCGCTTGCGCAACTGCTGCCGCCGCTGCTCGGCCCCACTACCGCCGTGCTTACGTTGCAAAACGGCCTTGGCGCGGACGAACAGATCGCGGCGATCGCCGGCCCAGAACGCGTGCTCGGCTCGCTGGCGTTTATCGCGTCCACGCGCACGGGCGCGGGAGAAGTGACCGTGTTTCACGTGGGTGGCATCACGCTCGGCGAGTTTGGCCGCGCGGCCACCGATCGCACGCGCGCACTGGCCGCGCAGTTCAAAGCAGCGGGCGTGAAAGTGAAACTCGTGGACGATCTCATGGGTGCACGCTGGCACAAGCTCGTGTGGAATGTGCCCTTCAACGGCCTCGCCGTAGCGGGCAACATCACGACGGACCTCATCTGCTCCGATCCCATCCGCGCGCAACGCGTGCATGCCCTCATGCGCGAAGTGCAGTCCGCCGCCGCGCTTTTCGGCACGAAGATCTCCGACGATTTTCTCAAGCAGCAGTTCGACGTCACGCCTCCCATGGGTGCGTATCAGCCGTCGAGCCTTGTCGATTTCCGCGCAGGCCGCGAGGTAGAGATTGAGTCGATCTGGGGCGAGCCGCTCCGCCGCGCGCAGGCCAAAGGCGCCGCGATGCCCGAACTCGCCCGGCTGTATCAGGAACTCAAGGACACCGCCGCCTGAGTCCCGAACCTACCGTTGTTCAGCTCCGAGCCATCGCCCCCATCAGCACCGCGCCCGGCAAAAAGTCATACATTATATGACGATACCGTTTTTGCGAGCGGGCTTGGGATGAGGGCGGTGCGGCAATCACGCGGTGATCACGCCGGCGATTACGCGGCGATCACGCGGTGATCACGCCGGTGACGATCAGCGCGGCGATGAGGATGCCCATGAGGCTTTCGCCGGCAATCAAACCCGAGGCAACGGGGACGACGGTTTTTTCGGCGAGCGACGGGGACTTGCGGCGCATCCATTCCGCGGCGGCGGCGCCGATGAACATCGCGATGCCGTTCGAGCCGGGAATCACCATCGCGATGCCGAAGCCCGCGGGCGAGGGTAGCAGCGGCTTCAGTTTCTTCGGCGCGAATTTTTCCGCGAGCGCGAGCGCCACGCCGAGCGCGAAGCCGATGAGGACCGCGCTCTTTGCGGAGCCGGGCAGCGCGGCGAGTCCCTGCGAAAAAGCCTGCGACACACCAGCCCAGACGACGCACGACGGAGCGGGCCACGCTTCGGTGCCGAGCGCACTCGGATCGGGGATGATGAGGTTGAACGCCGGCACGATGATCGCCGCGCCGATGGCGACGCCGAAGAGCTGCGCATAAAATTGGTGACGCGGTTTCGCCCCGAGGAGCCAGCCCGTCTTCAATGTCGTGAGCAGATCCGCGGCGTGCAATCCGACACCGCCCGTGACATTGGCCGACATGATGTTGCCACTCAGGTTTCCGGGCGTGATCACCCCGTAAATCACCTGCGTGACCGGGCCGAGCGCCTTTGTCGGTGTGACGTCGGTTTCGCCCGTCACGCGCGCGGCGACAAACCCCATCGCCACCGCGAGCGGGATCGCGACGAGTCCGGCCCACGCGGGAATTTGAAACAGCACGACCATCAACCACACCACGAGCGGCGACAGCACCACGAAACCCAGCGGGAACCACCACTCGGGACACTCGATCCGCGCGAGTTCGTTGTCGCCCTCGGCGGCGCGCGGATTTCGCGAAAAGATGCGCGTGAGTCCACCAAACGAACGCGCGATGCTCTGATAATCCAACGCAAACGAGGTGAGCCCTGACGCGACGAGGATCGCGGCACCCGGCCAGAGTGTCCACGCGACGATCGTCTTGTAGCTCACGCTTGCGATTTCGCCCTGGGCGAGCAGCGCGGGTGCGAGCACGCCATACGTGAGCAGTCCGCCGAGCAGCATCGACCAGCCGGTGCGAAAACTCATGAGCGCACCGCCGCCGATCAGCACGACCTCGGCTTTAAGCGCGAGCGTCCACTCGGCGAGTGCGCGACCCGCGAGCGTGAAGGGAATCGCGATCGTCGTCGGAATGATGTGCCACGCGTCGCGCAGCAATGTGATCACCGCGGCAAACGCGCCCGAGCCGGCGAGCCACAGCGCCTTGCTTTTGCCTGCGCCCGCGGCGGCTTCGTGGATCGAGGCGATTGTTTCGGCCGTCGCGGTGCCGGTGGGAAACGACAGGCCCTCTTTATTGATCAGCTGTCGTTTGATCGGAATCGCCGCGAAGACGCCGAGCGCCGCGATGAGCGCATACCACACAATGAGTGAGAACGTGTCGGGTCGCACCGTGGTGATCATGAGCAATGCGCCGAGTGCGGCCATGTTGCCGCCGCCGGTCATGTAGCCCGCGCCGGAGGCGACCGTGGTGAGCGCGTTGTTCTCCAGCGCGCCGAGCGGCTTCTCCACGAGCCGCAGCGCCTGGAGCAGTTGAAACGAGCCGAACGCGAGAATGCACGCGGTCAACGTGACGCCCATGCTCCAACCCGTCTTGAAAAACACGTAGAGGTTCGAGAGACACATCGCGATGCCGATGAGCATGCCGATGAGGACCGCGCGCACGGTGAGATTGGGCGCGTGCGGCTGGTAGGTTTTGGCGAGCCATTCGGCTTCGCGATCGAGGAGCGGGGACGGCAATGAACTCATGCAGGCGAAGGCTGCGCAAAGCCTGCTGCTCGACTCGAGTCGGGCCAAGTCTCGAAACGCGTCGGACCAAAGTGCGGACTGGGTCGGGACACGTCGCGGCTCGAGTCGGGCCACGTTGCGGATCGGGTCGAGCCATGGTGCGGCGCGATCGTGAAGAACCACGCAGACACGGAGTGGCCTGAGGCTCCAGGGCTCTGTGTCTCTGCGGTTCGAAGCCGGCGAACCGCGCGATTGAAGTGGATGATTTGCGATGCCGTTGATCCGGCGTGGGCGCCGTCGTTCACAGGTGACTTGCGAGGTCGGCGGCGATTTGGGAAATTCGGGCATGCGTTCTCCATTCACAGCGGCTCTCGCGGCCGCGCTTTGTTTCGCCGGTGTGGCTCAGGCCAGCATCGATCCGAAGAACTTCGATCCCGTCGTGCGGCAGCACGAGGACTTCGACGAGTTTGCCAACGGCGGTTGGAAGAAGAGCAATCCCATCCCGGCGGCTTACAGCCGGTGGAGCGCGTTTCACGAAGTGAACGAGTTCAATCAGAAAGCGCTGCACGCGATCCTCGAGCAGGCGGCGGCGGGTCAGCAGTCGGGCGCGATCGGCCAGCTCGTGGGCGATTTCTACGCGAGCGGCATGGATGAGACCGCGGTGGAGCGCGCGGGGCTCGATCCGTTGCAACCGGAGTTGGCGAAGATCGCGGCGCTGAAGGATCGCGCGGAGCTGCCGGCGTTGCTGGCGCGGTTTCATCTGCTGGAGATCGCGGCGGGCTTCGAGGTCTACGCGGAGCAGGATCCGAAGGACACCGACACCGTTATCGCGGCGGTGAGCCAGGCGGGACTTGGGTTGCCGGACCGCGATTACTATCTGCGCGAAGACGCGAAGTCGGAAGAGTTGCGTCAGGCGTATGTGTCGCATGTGGCGCGCACGCTCGAACTCGCAGGCGACGAACCGGCCACGGCGCAGGAGCGGGCGGCTGCGATCATGAAACTCGAGACCGCGCTCGCGCGCGGCTCCCGCACGAATGTCGAACTGCGCGATCCGGTCGCCAACTACAACAAGCTGCCGCTCGCAGACGTGCAGGCGCTGACGCCGCATTTCGCGTGGGAGCGCTATTTCGCGGCGCTCGGCATCGCGGGGCCTGACGTCGTCGATGTGATGCAGCCTGACTTTCTGAAAGCGTTCGATGCGGAGATCGCCAGTGTCTCGCTCGGGGACTGGCAGTCGTATTTGCGCTGGCATCTGCTCAGCAGCGCGTCGCCGTATCTCGGCGCGAAGTTCGTGGACGAGCATTTTGCGTTTTACGGCAAGACGCTGACCGGGGCAGAGGCGCTGCTCGACCGTTGGAAGCGCGTGCTCGAGACCGTGGACGACGCTGTAGGCGAGGCGCTCGGCCAGCTCTATGTGAAGGAGCATTTCCCGCCGGCGTCGAAGCAGCGGATGCTGGAGCTCGTGGAGAATCTGCGCGCGGCGCTGCGCGAGCGTCTAAACACGCTCGAGTGGATGGACGACGCGACGCGCGAGAAGGCGCTGGCGAAGCTGAACGGCTTCCGCGTGAAGATTGGTTATCCCGACAAGTGGATCGACTACAGCGCGCTGCAGGTGGAGAGGGATTCGTATGTCGGAAACGTTCTCCGCGCGCGGGAGTTCAACACGCGCCGTGAGCTCGGCGAGATCGGCCACCCCGTCGATCGCACGAAGTGGGAAATGACACCGCCGACGGTGAACGCCTACTACCACCCGACGATGAACGAGATCGTGTTTCCCGCGGGCATCCTGCAGCCGCCGTTCTTCGACGCGGATGCGGACGACGCCGTGAACTACGGTGGCATCGGCGCCGTGATCGGTCACGAAATGACGCACGGTTTCGACGACACGGGCCGCCAGTATGCGGCGGACGGCAGCCTCACCGACTGGTGGAGCGCGGAGAGCGCGGAACGTTTCGCCGAACGCGCGAAGGCGATCGTGGAGCAGTTCAATGGATACGTGGCGATCGACGACCTGCACGTGAACGGCGAGCTGACGCAGGGCGAAAACATCGCGGATCTCGGCGGCTTGAAGATCGCGTATGCGGCGCTGCAGAAGGCGCTCGCGGGCACGCCGCAGACGCCGATCGACGGCTTCACGCCGGAGCAACGCTTCTTCCTGAGCTGGGCGACGGTGTGGCGCATGAACATCCGCGATCAGCAACTGAGGTTGCAGGTAAACACCGACCCGCACTCGCCGGCGAAATTCCGCGTGAACGGCCCGCTCTCGAATCTCGAGGAGTTCCATCGCGCGTTTGAGATCCCCGACCCGTCTCCGATGCGCCGCTCTGCCAGCGAGCGCGTGGAGATCTGGTAAGCGTGTGATTTGATACAGGCCGGGGCGCGCCGCGATACGGTGCGCCCTTTTTTTGCGACGGATTGCACCATCGGCGGGGCGTGATCTGCTAATGCAGCGAAATGCGCAGGTTGCGGCGTGGCGGCCAGATAACGATGGAATTTTCTGATTTTGCGGGTTGATTGCGGGAGCGGCTGGTTATCGAATCGGGTATGCTCTCCCGGCTTCGTTGGTCCGCGGCGTTCGGGTTTCGGACGCGGTTCATTTCGTTCGGCTTGCTGGTGATCCTCGGCGCCGGAAGAGCCGGTGGGGCGGAAGGGATTCCCGATACCCCTTATTGGTTCAAAAATCTCGTCGGTCCGAGTGGATGGCTCACGCCGGCGGCGGCGAGCCGTCAGATGATCCGGCCGCAGTCGTTGGCTGTGGATTCGGCGGGGAATGTGTATGTGACGGATGGTTCTTACGCGGTCCGCAAAATCACGCCGAAGGGCGAGGTGACAATCCTGGCCGGCTCGCAGGCCAAGCCGGGTAATGTCGATGGGAAGGGGAGCCAGGCGCGTTTTGGCGTTCGAGATTGGTGGCGCGGGCCGGGCCTGTCGGGAATCGCCGTTGATACCGTCGGAAATGTCTATGTCGCGGACCCGGGCAACCAGGCGGTGCGGAAGATCACGCCCAATGGCACCGTTTCCACGCTCTCGAAGGCGGGGAAATCCGAGTATTTTGAGCCGATCGACCTGGTGGTGGATTCGTCGGGTAACGTTTTCGTCGCGACGCCCTACGCCCTCCATAAGATCACGCCGGCGGGGAAACGCTCGGTGTTGGCGGGCGACAGTTGGTCGGTGGCCCCCAAGGACGGCACGGGCAGCGAAGCGCGATTCTGGTTTTTGGACGCGATCACCATCGACGCGGCCGGCACGCTCTTCGTGAGCGACGCTGGGACGATCCGGAAGATCACTCCGGCAGGTGTGGTGACGACGTTGGTGGGAAAATTCCAGGACGGGGCCGATGTGGCGCCCGTCGATGGTAAGAAGAGTGCGGCTCGTTTCGGACGACGGATCAGCGGGATCGCGGTCGACGCGGGCGGCACGCTCTGGGCGACCGAGCCGGAGAACAACTCTCTGCGCACCGTTTCCCCTGCGGGCACGGTGAAGACCGTGAGCAATCGCGTCCGCAATTTCACGGATGGCGTGTTGGCGGAAGCGTATTTCGGAGGAGCCAGCGACGTCGCGATCGGGCCGAAGGGCACGATCTATATTGCAGACACGCAGAACGACGCGGTGCGCATCCTGTAATCCAACGACGCTGGCGGGTCCGACACGCAAGGGGCTGAAGAACGCATCGGGCAGCACGGCGCGGTTCCGATTCCCCTCGGGCGCGGCCATCAATGCCGCAGGCGAGATCTTCGTGGCGGATCAAGGCAACCGTGTGGTTCGCAAGATTTCCGCTGCGGGCAAAGTGACGACCGTGGCTTTGTCACATGAAGGACGCTTGCGTCCCTCGGATGTGGCTTTCGGGGTCAACGGCACGCTCTATATTGCCGATGCCGGCGGCCACACGGTGCGGAAATATACGAAGAAAGGGGTATTCTCGGTGCTCGCCGGATCGCCGGGGGTGAAAGGCTCGGCGAATGGAACCGGGAGCGCGGCGCGATTCTCGCATCCGCAAGGGGTCGCCGTCGACACGTCAGGAAACGTTTACGTGGCCGACACAGGGAATCGAAAGGTCCGCAAGATCGCCACCGCCGGCAAAGTCACCTCGCTCAAGCTGCGCACGCGCCAGGGCGATGTGTTCAGCCTCAAGCGCAAACCCGTCTCCGTCGCGGTCGCGGAAGACGGAACGCTGTATGTCGGCAACGACGACGGCACCATCGTGATGAAAACCAGAAAGAGCAGTTACGCTCTCGTCTCCGAGATCTGGGGAGACTTCCCGGGCGGGGGCGAAGAGCGGGAGCGCTTAGGCGAACCGCCGGGGCCGCTGTATGTGGAGGTCACTCCCGAAGGCCGGTTGCTGGTGGCCGACCGCGACGGCGGTGGAGTGCATGTTGTCCAGAAGAAGAGCTTCGGCAGCTTCACGGGCTTGTTCGGCTGGTCGTTGGCCCGCCGGGAATTTCTGATGGAAGACTTCGACGGCTACTCCGTGCGCTTCCGCGGTCCCTCTGCCGTGGCCGTCGGAAAAGGCGGCACGGTTTACCTCGTTGATCAGCTCGGCTCGGCGGTGCGCGTGGGCAAACCCGATGCGCCAAAGTTTGAGGGGGGCACCAGCTTGGTGGCCGCCAAGGGCGAAAAATTCGAGTGGGAGCCTCGTTTCATGGGTAAGCCGACGCGTATCAAGATGTCGGGATCGCTGCCCTCGGGGCTGAAGTTCAACAAGGCGAAGACCAAGTTCAGCGGAACGCCAGAGAAGTCGGGAGTAGCCAAGCTCAAAGCTCGTGCGACCAATCCGTATGGCTCTCGCACCGCCTCGATTACGTTGCGCGTGATTTCCCGTCCGACGATCAAGGGCGTCAAAAATCTACAAGTGATTCGCGTGAAGAAAGGCGGCTCCGCCACGGTGAAGTTGACGATCACCGATGCGGACACTTCGGCGAGCAGGCTCAAGCTCTCCACCGCGACCACGGACCCGAGCCTGCTGCCGAAATCAGCCCTGAAGTTCAGCGGGAAAAACAAGAACCGGACGCTGAAGATCACGCCGGCGAAGGGGAAGAAGGGCGATGCTGCGACGACGATCGCGGTCTCCAACGGCTATCTCGAAGGCTGGGTCGTGATCATCGTGAGCGTGAAATGATGACTTGAGGCTCCCTCCTGGCGTCACTCCCGAGGCTGGAGGCCAATCAAGATGGGATCGGCGTTCCAGGTGACGGTAACGTCCTTCGGCGGAATGCGAACGACGCACGTTCGTATCCAGAGTATCATTACAACGGTGGTATAAGCAAAGAGGCCACCCGCACGAGCGGGAGGCCTCGAGGCCCGACCGTGAGCCACGGGCCGAGCGCGTGAGAGAAAATGCCAGCGTCTAGACGGCGATCGCGTCCGAGGTGGCCTTTACCCGACGGCGCAGCCGCAGGGCGATGACCGGCACGAGCACACCGATGCCGAAAAGCGCATAGGTGGACGGCTCCGGGATCGGCGTGAAGCTGGGCACGTAGCCGACGAGATCCTGCACGTAGGTCTTGCCCTTCTTGTCCTGGTAGCTGCCGTCGATGAGGAAGCGCAGTGCAGAGACATCGCCGAAGCCGGCGACGTCCACGTCGTCGAGTCGTGCGAGCATTTCTTGGGCGAGCGTGACGACGGCGTTGCCGGCGATCTTCGTGCTCCAAGCCTTGAATTTGCCGGAGCTCAGGTTGAACGAGTAGCTGTTGAACTCGTTCGTGATCTCCGGCACCGCGAGTTGCAGCGCGGCCGCCACGAGGGAATCCGTGCGAGTCGGCGCGTAGGCGTGAAACAGGTCCGCCAGATTCTGCAGTCGCGCGGCGGAGAGACCCGGAGCGGATGGCGTCCACTTGTCGTAGTTCGCGGGGTCGTCGCTGCCGAATTTCAACATCGCGGCAGGAGGCAGCCCGCTCGTGTTGGTGAACATCGTCTGCAGTGGATCCATGCAGAGCCACAAGGCGCTTTCGTCGTAGGCGCCGCCGATGATGAAGGGACTGGGATTGATCGAGCGCTCAGTGGAGCCGAGTTGCACCTTGATCGTGGGGCTCGACGGGAAGGCGAGGCTGACGTCCGCCACCGGAATATGGATCTGCGCATGGGCCGAAGTGGCCAGCGTCAGGCCCACGCCCAAGCAGGCGAGGGCCGACAAGAACTTACTCATGATATACGGGAGTTTTGGTTTTGATGTCCCGAGGAAACCGCTCCACGGCGACGGGGCCCAGACCTCTACGGCGCGCCGGTGTTTTGCCGGCGACCAGCAATCAGGTTTCGCCCGATGGGGCTGGTGCAGCAATCCATGGCGGTCACCCAGCGACCAGAACCGGCCGCGCAAGAGTCTGGAGCCGTGCAAATTCGCCAACCGCCCTGCGCGGCCGAGTCACGTGGTGACCCTGATGCGCGGGCTACTTCAGCACCTTGAACAAACTCACCTGATCGTCCGTCCAGAGCGGACCTTCTTTCAACGGAGCAGGCGGATCATCGAGCAGCGCGGCGATGGCCGGATCTTCCTTCACGTAGGGGTTGCGCGTGACGAGGATCCATGTCGTGCCGTAAAGCCAGCGCTTTTCCTTGTCAGGGAAATCGGAAATCGTGAATGCCTCGCAGCCGAAGTGCCGCGCGAGTTGATGCACGATCGGCTCCAGGTTCAGATAGCGATTCGACGTATGCACCGCGATGACCCCGTCTGGCTTGAGGTGCTTCAGGTAGATCTCGAACGCTTCCTTCGTGAGCAGATGAACAGGAATCGCGTCGCTGCTGAAGGCGTCCAGCGCGAGCACGTCGAATGCCTGCGGCTCGCCGCGCGCGAGTTCCTGCTCCAGGGAGAGCCGGGCGTCACCGAGCACGAGTTCGTGATCGGCGCGGGATTGCGACAGATACGTGAACCGCTCCTCGGCGAGTTTTATCACTTCGGGGTTGATCTCGTAGATGCGGAGTCGATCGCCGTCTTCACCGTAGGTCGCGAGCGTGCCGACGCCGAGCCCGACGAGTCCGATGTGGCGTTCGCCCGGCGGCAGGCGGTCGATCGCCAGGCCGACGCCGCTTTGGCGTCCGTAGTAGGTCGTGGGCCACGCTGATTGGGGCCACGAGACGAACTGCATGCCGTGCGCGGTCACGCCGTTGACAAGGGAGAGATAGTGAAGCGCAGGATCGTGGGTATCGTGTTCAAACACGTGGAGCACGCCGTAGAAATTGCGCACGCTGAAATCGGCTGAGCGCTGTTCTCGCCCGATTTGCACCATCAGGATGATGCCGAACGCGGTGGACAGCAGAAACACGAACCCGCCCACGCGCGGTTGCCACGTAGAGAGCCACCGACGCCCTTCGGTAAACGTCACGATTCCGATCAAGGTGAAGCCGAGGATGAACCAGCCGTCGCGTTTCAGGATCGCGCCCAACTCGCTCCCATACGTCTGGGGCGTCTCGCTCGTGACCAGCGCGCTCGCCGACAGCGCCGGGATCACAAACAGCGCGGCGAGCGTGCCCAATGCGAGACCTCCGGCCAGCGCGCGCGTGCGCTGGCGGAAACACAGGGCGCCGATCAGATAGCTCGTCAGCCACAGGCCGACATGGAGCTCGAAGTATCCATCAAACAGATACGGAGCGCGGAGCGCGAGGTAGAGGCTGCCTGTCGCCCCGCCTGCCGCGATCCAGAGATAGAATCGCGTGAGATGCCGGGGCGAGGGGCGCAGCCGATATAGTTCGCCGTGGCAGATCATGCAGCCCGCGAACAGCGTGCAGGTGTAGCCGAGCACCTGTTGCCAGAGCCTGGCCGAGTGCCCGGCCCCGAGCAGGTAAACATCCACGAGGGCGCCGAGGGCGAACAGGGCGCCGAAGATGCCGCGCGAATACCACCGCGGATGATCGAAGCACAGGATGAAGGTGAGCAGATAAAGGCTGAGCGGCAGCACCCACAGGAACGGCACCACGGCGAGGTCCTGTGTGAGCTTGTTGGTCGTGGCCAGGAGCAGGATCGAGGCGACGGCGGCCAGCACGAACCAAAGCAGCGCGTCGAGCGGAGCCGGTCGGTCCGAGGCGAGCGAATCGCCGGCCTCGTCGGGAGTCGTGCGCGCGGTGAATTTCCACACACGGGCACCGGACCAGGCTGCGAACACGGTGAAGACGACCAGGCCTGCGCCCCAGAGCGTCGCCTGACTTGCGCGGGGGAACGCATGCTCGAAGTAGAACGGATAGGCGAGCAGCGCCAGCAGGGAGCCGGCATTGGAGAGGGCGTAGAGCCGGTAGGGTGGAACTCCGGGATTTGCGCGGCTGAACCACTGCTGCATGAGCGGTCCGGTGGCGGAGAGCACGAAGTAGGGCAGACCTACGGTCGCCGCGAGCAGGGCGAGGATGCGCCAGATCGGTTGCTCATCGCCCTGCGGCTTCCAGACGACGTCAGGCGCGATAGGCAAGGAGAGGATCGCGAGAACCAGCAACGAGAGGTGCAACAGCACTTGTCGACGTGGAGACAGCCTCGTCGAGGTGAAGTGGGCATACGCGTAGCCGGCGAGCAGCAAGGTCTGGAAAAACAACAGACACGTGGTCCAAACGCCGGGCATGCCGCCGAACCACGGGACGATGTATTTGCCGATGAGGGGCTGGAGCGCGAAAAGGAGGAAGGCGCCAGTGAAGAGGGAGAAGGCGAACGGCAGCATGGGTTAGGCCGGCAGACACGGAACACGCGCCGGCGTGCGAGCGGCAAGTGCGATTGCGCGGAGGTCCACGTGGCACCATCTCGTCCAAGCGTGCCCGGTTAGGCCGATCAGGGGACCTAATTCCAGTTGGAGCCGGGCTGTAAAATGGGCGCGCGGACCTCTCCGGGGTTTTGCTGATTGCTGCCCTGATCCAAGGAGCCGAGGCTGTGCGCTCCCTCTTCGACTGCCCCATGCGTATCCCTGCTGTAACCGCAGCCTGCGTCGCAATCGCGCTGCTCTTCACCCGAGCTGCCACCCTTTCCGCTCAAACACTCCCGGAAGGCACGATGTGGATAGGCACGGAAGCCGGTTGGGCGTTCCAGTCTACGTTCCGTCCCATCATGAGCGGCGTGGCGGACGTTGCCGAAGGGAATTATCACTTGCTGGTGCTCAAGACCGACGGGACGTTGTGCATCACTGGAAAAAACGGTCAGATGGAGCTTGGGCAGCCAGGCGTGAAATCGCTCGAGAGTCTAACGCAGATCGCCTCGGGGGTGAAAGCGATTGCGGCGTCCGATTACGGCAGCTACTTCGTGAAAGACGACGGCACGCTTTGGGTCGCGGGCACAAACATCCCTGTTGAGGTCGATCCAGGCCTCCCGGCAATCGCCCCTGAGTTTGTTCAGATCGCAGAGAACGTGGAAGAGGTGAGCGCGGGGCATGGGTTCGTCTTGGTCCGGAAGACCGACAACACCGTGTGGGGAACCGGGGCAGCATATTCGGGGCAGTTGGGAAAAGGTTCGGGCGATTCCCCGTCGGGGTTTATTCAGATCGAAGAGGGAGCCAAGGCGATCGCCACTGGTTTCGGTCATACTCTGGTGCTGAAGCAGGACGGAAGTCTCTGGGGTGCTGGATCCAACGAGTTCGGCCAGCTGGGTTTGGAGGATTCCTCGAATTTCATGAGCTTCGCGCAGATCGCCACGGAAGTGAAGGCGATGGCTGCTGGCCCGCACCATACGGCGTTTGTGAAGAATGATGGCACACTCTGGACCTGTGGAGCGAACAGCGAGGGGCAGATTGGAGATGGCACCCTCGATGATCGGAGGACGCCTCATCCCGCTGCCTCGGACGTCGTCTCCGTGGGCGCAGGTCCTGGCGCAATCTGGTTTATCAAATCGGATGCGACCCTCTGGGCGACGGGCGGACAGGATTTTCAGGGTAATGGCGCCGGGTCGGCTGGTCATAAGTCGCCCGTGCAGATTGCGACCGGAGCGAAAATCGCGCGGCCGGTGGGCGGCACGAAGTTCTACCTCGACACCGACGATGTCTTGTGGGGCGCCGGGTATCCCGTGGCGGGTGAACTCGGCGACCGTGGGCTGACGCCTGAGTTCGGGCACGCATTGGATTCGGTCTCCCTCGTGGCCACGAATGGGTTCGATAGTTGGGTCGTTAAGCCTGACGGCACTCTCTGGTCGGGCGCTCTCCCGACCCTGGCACAGGTGCCTGGCGTCACGGACGTGAAGGAGATCGCGGCAGGGGCCAGTTCCAGCTCGGCCTACTACCTCAAGACCGATCACACCCTCTGGCGAATCGCCCGCGGCGAAAAGGCGAAGAAAATCGATGCTGACGTGAGAGTGATTTCAGCGGGAAGCAACTATGTCGCTTATATCAAGAGCGACGACACTCTCTGGGGCTGGCAGGAATTCTATAGCATTGGCGTCGATTTCGGTCCCACGAACACGCCCGTTAAAGTGGCGGCAGGGGTGCGCTCCGTTTCCGCGGCAGCCTGGCATATGCTTTACGTAAAGAACGATAATACGCTGTGGGGCATGGGCTACCCGTGGCTGGGCTTCACGAACGCTCCGGCGTGGGGCTCTCCGTATCGTTCAAATCCGGTTGAGCTTCTGACGGGCATCAAGGCGGCGGCAGCACACTCTGAGCGCAACGCCTACATCTCGACCGACGGTTCGCTCTGGGTCTTGGGAGCCGGATTCTCCGACAGCGCTGGGCCGGCCGTCAGGATGGACACCGGAGTGTCGACTGTAGCTGTTACTGACAGAGATGTTTTCTACAAAAAGGCCGACGACCTCCTCTACCGCAACCGGACGGTGTTGCACCCTGGCGTGCAGAGCTTCACCGCCACTGGATGGCCGCTTGCCCTCATTCAGCGCGCACAAGGTCTTGTGGCCCCCACGGCAGCTTCGCCGGCTCGGACGGTGAAAACGGCTGTGGGCGCTTCGCTGATCCTGGATGCAGCGTTCTCGGGCTCCGCTCCGATCTCCTTCCGATGGGAAAAAGATGAGGAGCCGGTCGACTCCGTGGAGCGGGTCGCGTCCGATCGTCTCACCGCAAGGTTGACCGTGCCATATGTGCAAGAGACCAGCACGGGAAGTTATCGGGCCATCGGCCGTAACACGGCCGGCGAGGCGGTCAGCGAGGCGGTCGCGATCGCACTCGTCCCGGGACTGTCCGTCAGCTCTATCCCCGACCAAGTCATCGAACTCGGCGCGGCCACTGAGTGGCTGCCGTTCCAGCTCTCCAACGGCGGATCCGAATCGGCGATCGTGTTGAGCGCTGAGAGCTCGAATCCCGATGTCATACCTGTGGAGAACATCTCCTTTGCCGGGGCCGGCGCCGCTCGATCCGTGCGCGTGCAAGCGACTGACGCACGCGGCGGAGTCGCAGTCATTTCTGTCTTGATCACCGACGGCGGCGAAACGGCGGTGACCCAATTTGTTGTCGGTGTAAATGGCCCCCCCTCGATCTCCTCGATCGCGGACCAGACCATCAACGAGGACGAAAACAGCCTGTCTGAGATCACGGTCTCCGATGACCTCACGGCCGACCGCGATCTCCTCATCACCGCGTCCAGTTCCAATACCACGCTTGTCAGTGCCAACTCCGTCAAGATCACGGGCACGGGTTCCACGCGCAACGTGCAGGTGTCACCCGTGCGGGACCAATCCGGCTCGGCCGTCATCACCCTCACGCTATCGGACGGCGCTTCATCGGTCACGACGAGCTTCACACTTACTGTCGTTTCCGTGCCCGATGCTCCGCGGATTGAGGCTATAGCCTCCCGCACCGTCGAAGAGGACTCGCCGGTGCAGACGTTCTCCGTCGTGGTCGAAGACCCGGACTCTCCGCGGTCGAATCTCACCTATCAGGTCTCCCACACCAACTCTGCTTTGGTGAACTCGTCCAAGCTCGTGCTTACGCCGACCGCTTCCGGTTTCACGCTGCTCGCCACGCCCGAGCCGAATCGATTCGGAGAATCGACCATCACCGTCACCGCCTCGGATGGTGTGCTCACCTCCTCTCGCTCGTTCACCTTGGCCGTGGTGGAGGTCAACGACCTGCCAGCGATCTCCCACATCGCCGATCAACGCTTCGATGAAGACAAGGCGTCGGCGACAATTCCGTTTACCATCGACGACGTGGAGACTGCGGCTGGGAACCTGATCGTCACCGCGCACTCGTCGAACACTGGACTGATCCCGAAGGCCAACATCACGCTCGGTGGCACAGGCGCCAACCGCACCGTGAAGGTCAAATCGGTGCCGAACGAATGGGGCTCTACCCGCATTAGAATCACAGTCAGCGACGGCACCGACGAATCCATGCAGGATTTCTGGGTGAGGGTGGAACCGGTGAACGATGCGCCCAAGATGAGTGCCATCGCCGATCAGGCGATTAACGAGGACACGTCGACGAAGACGCTACCCTTCACCGTGGAAGATATCGATACGAGCCTCTCGGAACTGAAATTCTATAAGAGTTCCTCGCACATGGACCTGATCCCATTGGGAAATATCGTGCTCGGTGGAAGTGGGGTTAATAGGACCGTGAAGATCACGCCACTGAAGGATCGCTACGGCACTTCAACCATCGTGCTCCGTGTTTACGACGGCCACCAGTCGTTCGTCGAAAGCTTCGTCGTCACGGTCAAACCCGTGAACGACGCACCCACGGTGACCGCCATCGCTGATCAGACGATCAACGAAGACACGTCGACCAAGACGCTTCCTTTCACGGTGGCCGATATCGATACGAGCGTCTCGAAGGTGAAGATCAGCAAGAGTTCTTCTGACCCGAACCTGATTCCGGTGGACAACATCGTGATCGGTGGAAGCGGGGCCAGCCGCACGGTCAAAGTCACACCCGCGAAGAATCGCTCCGGCACCTCTACCATCGTGCTGAAGGTGGATGATGGCAGCCTTTCGTCGACCGAGACGTTCAAGGTCACGGTCAAACCCGTGAACGACGCACCGACGGTGACCGCCATCGCTGATCAGACGATCAACGAAGACACGTCGACCAAGACGCTTTCTTTCAAGATCGACGATATCGATACGAGCGTCTCAAAGCTGAAAATTAGCAAGAGTTCTTCTGACCCGAACCTGATTCCGGTGGACAACATCGTGCTCGGCGGCAGTGGCGCCAAACGCACGGTCAAGGTCACACCCGCGAAGAATCGCCACGGCACCGCCACCATCGCGCTGAAAGTGGATGATGGCAGTCACTCGTCGACCGAGACGTTCAAAGTCATCGTCAAGCCAGTGAACGACGCGCCTACGATCAGTAAGATCGCCGCTCAGACCGTCGCGCGAAACCGCAGCAGCGCAGCGCTGGCGTTTACGGTCGGTGATGCCGAGACCGCCGCCTCGTCGCTCAAGGTGACCAGAAGCTCATCGGACACCAAGCTGTTGCCCCTCTCCGGGATCGTCTTGGGCGGAACCGGAGCCAAGCGCACCGTCAAGCTCACACCTGCCAAGAATCGCACCGGCACCGCCACCGTGACGCTTTCCGTAAGCGACGGAAAGCTGAAGACGAAGATGGCGTTCAAGGTCAAAGTCAGTTCCTCCGCCAAATCGCTCGAGGAAGGCCCAACAATCACGGCGGATTTGGCAGATCAGGTTGTGCTCACTGGCCAGACCCTGCGTCTCGAGGTCACGTCCGATGATCCGGCGGCCCGAGTGAGATGGTTCCGTGACGACGAAGAACTGCGAGGTGCCACCACCCGCGAACTCGTGCTGCCCAAGATCAAGCTCATCGACGCTGGTGGATACCGTGCGCTCCTCACCAACGCCAAAGGCCAGAGCACCAGCCGCACGGCGGAGGTCGTCGTTGTCGCGGTCGATGCGCAGAGCGTCGACGTCGGTTCCGGACGGCGCCTGACCGGCGCGGTTCGAGTCGCCGGCGCAGCGGACAAATTGCGCCTCAGCCTCCTTCTTCCGGCGGATTGGCGTTATGTCGACGGGGTGGCTGCCGGTGCGCAACTTCTCCCGCAGCGAGGCGATGTCGGATTGATCGAGTGGCAATGGCGGGAGGCCGCCCTTGAGCATCCGGCACGCTTCACGGCCACGTTGGCGCGCACGAACAGCGCCTCACCATGGACCGACGTGGCGGGCGTCCTCGAAATCCGGGTCAACTCCAGCACGGTCCGTCTGCCGGTTGAGCGTTTGCTGGAGTAGCCCCGCAGCTGCAGTCGCTCGTCCGCCGCGGGACGAGCGGCCCTGCTGCGGGCTGGCTTAGGCGCGCACTTCCGCGATGCGCCGGTCGAGCAGAGCGGTGTTCACCGGCTTCGTGAGATGCGCCGAAAACCCAGCCGCGCGGGAACGTGCGATGTCATCATCCGCCCCGTAGCCGCTGAGGGCGATGCCGCGGGCCTCAGGCCACAGTCCCTTCACTTCGTTCATCAAGGCGCAGCCGTCCCCATCCGGCAGTCCGATGTCGGAAATCACCAGGTGAACCGGTCCCTGCGTGGCCAATGTCCGCGCTTCATTCAACGTGCCGGCGGCGATCACGACATAGCCGCGCCGGGTCAGGAGTTGCTGGAGGGTTGCACGCGTGGGACCGTGATCGTCGACCAGCAGCAGACGGCAGCTCTCGGGTGGTTGAGGACAAGGAGAGGGGCCCGCCTCGGGGGGCGGCGGCGATGCGATCGCAGCCTTGGCATCCGCCACCAACGCGGAGGGCAACTCGATCGTGATGGTGGCGCCCCGCCCGCGACCTGCGCTCGAGGCCGAGATCACGCCGCCATGGAGCTGCACGAGTGATCGCGAGATCGCGAGCCCCAGCCCGAGTCCGCCGAAGCGGTGGGAGCCGCTCGACTGGGCGTGTTCGCCTTGGGCGAAAGCGTCGAAAACCACCGTGAGCTCCTTTTGCGTCATGCCGATCCCGTCGTCGGTGATGCGCACGAGCAGGTTGAGCGGGCCGGATTGCGGGAGCAGCGCGACCACGATGCGACCACCGCGCGCGCTGAACTTCACGGCGTTGCTGATCACATTCCAAAAAACCTGGCGGATGCGCACGGGGTCTCCGTTTACCAGGGCCGGCGAGATGCGGAAATCGGTCACCACTTGCACACCTTTCTGGCTGATCTCGCCGCCGAGGATCGTGATCGTCTCCAGCAACGCGTCGGCGAGATCGAACTCACTGCGATCGAGGATGAGTTTGCCCCGGGTGATGCGAGTGAGGTCGAGGAGGTCGTCAATGAGCCGGGCCTCGAGTTCCACGCTCTTGCGGATGAGGTTGAACTCGGCGCGAATCTGTTCCGGCAGGGCGGGATTGCTCGCGCCTTCACTCGCGAGCAGTAGCACCGGGCTCAGGGGGGTGCGCAGCTCGTGCGAGAGCGCGGCCAGGAACTCGTCCTTGGCTCGCGAAGCGGCGAGAGCCTCGTCGCGGGCACGTTCGACTTCGCGCTCGATACGTTTGCGCGCGGTCAGGTCGGTGACCACGGCAACGAAGCCCAGGACTTCGCCACCCCGGTCCACTTCGGGGACATAGACGATATGGGCCCATCCATTCCCGCCGAAAAAGGGCGCCTCCAGTTCGAACTCCACCCGGCGGCCTTGAAGGACTTCCCGGATGTGGGGCAGGGCCGCGGCGTAGAGGCTCTCGCCGATGACGTCGGAGAGATGGAGGCCAACGAGGTCGCGGGGCTTGCGGTTGAAGCGTTGGGCGTAGATCAGGTTGACGAATTTGAACCGGTGGTTGCGGTCCAGATGCGCCAGCGACACGGAGCTGTTGTCGGTGACGAGGGCGAGCTGCGCTTCGCGCGCGAGCAGGGCGGTGTGACTGCGCTCGATTTCGTCGAGCATGGCGTTGAACGCCTGTGTGAGTTCCCCGATCTCATCGTCGCTCTGCGTGGCGGCCCGCGCGCTGTAGTCCTTGTTCTGCGAGACACGGGTGGCGAGGCGGGCGAGCACCAGGATGGGATCCGAGATACGGCGCTGCATCAGCGCGGAAAGCGCCACGGCGAGAGCGCCGCCGATGATCAGGACGCCCGCGAGCACCCACGCGAAAATCGTCATGCGCTGGTAGACGCCGCCGAGACTCTTCACCAGGACCAGGGTGCCGACGCGCGTGCCGCCTTGGACGACCGGCAGTTGGAGCACGGCACGGCCGCCTTCGATTTCGGCGCCATCGGCGGCACGCAGCACCAAATCGGTCGCCGCCGTAGCATTCGAGGCAAACGAGACGAACGGCTCGCGAGCCGAGTCGTAGAGCACCGCCATCTCGACGTGAGGGTCGGCGCGCAAAGCCGCCAGCACTTCGTAGGCGACCTGCCGGTCCTGATACAGCAGCGCAGCAGTCGTGTTGCTTGCGGTTATTTCCCCCGTCACGGCCAGATTGCGCAAGACGGTGCGGCGGGAGCTGACCAGCTCGTAACTGGCCAGCACCGCCGCTGCGAGCAGGAGGACGCTGAAGCTGATCAGGAGGATGATCGCCGTGATCTTGCGGCGCAGCGAACGCGGCTTCAGGGCATTCATGGTTGCGGACTGGAAACGATTTCGGCGAGCCGGAGGAGCTTGGAACTGGCAGACAGGTTGCGCGCCTTCAAGGCGTCCGGGTTGATGCGGAGGCTCACCCGACCGCCCGTGCGACCGCCCAGCTCGATCATGCCGCCCCGCTCGGCGAAATGGGCGAATTCCCCGACCGTGACAATCGGCCGGTCGCCCAGCCCCGTCAGGATCGCCTGCAGGTGCGCCGCTTCTGTGCGGGAAACATAGACGAGATGCGCCTCCCGTGCGTCGTCGATCGTGCGGCACCGCACCACGGCGAGGGGGCGGCCGCCGACTGTTTCTCCGCGCACGATTTCGCGCAGCGCCGACTCGAGCGCGGGATCATTGATGATGCCCAGCACGAGCAGAGAATCGCTCTGCTCGAAGGCCACTTCCGGCCAGGAAATGAACGAGGTGAAATGAAACACCATCGCGGCTTTCACTTTGAAATCTTCCACCGGACCGGACGCCGCGACCAAATGGGGTGCCACGACCAGCGCCGGCGCGAGCAGCAGAACCGCCGGGCGGACCAGCCGCAGCAGAGCCAACGCCAGGGGGATGCTCCGGGCGCGGACAAGCGAGTAGCGGTGAGGGCGGCAGCGGGGCATCGATGCTAGAATCTCCACGCCATCTTCGCGTGAGCGCTGGGTCCGACCAGATCGGTCCCGCTGTTCGTGGGGATGATCTCGTGGTGAGCCGGGGCAAACAGATCGCGTCCTACAAGTGAGAACTCCCAGGCTGCGTCGGGGCGCCATGCGAGCCGCAGATCGACCACCGTATAGGCCGCGGATGCAGGATCCGGTCGCGCGCTCACGTGCCGGAGAGTAGCGTCGAAGTTCACCGCGCCCGTCAGATCCACATGGGCAGTGATCTGGCCGATGTGCCGGGGGTCATTGGCTTCTACGCTGGTGCCGAAGAGCGCGTCGAACCCCGGTCGGCGCGAAAACTCCAAATCGAGATAACGATAACTGACGCGCAGCATCACGCGCTCTCCGGCCTGCTGGTGCAGCGTCAACTCGGCGCCGGTGGAGTCCGCTTTCCAACCGTTGCCGAAGGTGAGGGGAAAGGTTCCGTTGCCGAGCCACTCGTAGCTGCGGATGTCGGTGTAGCGATTATGGAAGGTCGCAATCTCGACGGCCGTGTCGGGTCCGAGCTGGTGACGCGAGCCGATCTCGAAGGCGATCACTGACTCCGATTTGAAGGCGTCCGTGGCGCGCACGATCTCCACGGGCTCGGTGCGAAAAACCAGATCGTGATCCACCCGGACCGGCGTGCGGACCGCGCGGGAAACCGCGGCCCAGAGGGTATGCGCGCGAGAGGGCGTCCACGCGGCGCGGAGGGAGGGGTGGATCTCCACCCCGGTGAAGCTGTTGTGGTCGATCTTTGTGCCGGCCGTGAGAGCGAAGAACTCCGGCACGAGCGTCAGGGTGTCCTGCGCGAAGAATCCGATGTTGTGCACCGTGCGCTGGCTCGGCGACATCTGTGCCACGCTCAACTGCCCGATTTTATCCGAGGAGATCGAACCATCGAAGCCGAGCATCCACTCGTGTGGTCCGCGGGTCGTTTGGAACTGCGCCGAACCGGCGAACGTGCGGCGCTGCTCGCTCCATGCTCCCGGGATGAGACGCTTCGTGAAATCCAGGTAGCTGCTCAAGTCCCACTGAGTGTCCGCGGTGACAAACTGCTGCCAGCGCCCCAGCAGATTGGCGCCCGAGAAAGTGGTCTGCAGGTGGCTCTTGGGGAGTCCCTTGTTCGTGTAGGCGTCTCCTTGCAGGGTGACCGTCGCGCCACTCGCGAGAGCGGAGTCTGCGCGGAACCCGCCTTGAAGAAAATCGAACTCGGGGGCGCTGGGCCGCCCGGTCTGATTGCGTGACCACTCACTCTGGTGATACTTCACATAGACGCGGTAGAACGTGTTGCCGCTGATCCGCCCTCCGTGGCGCACTGCGGCGCGCGCCTGTCCGTGCGTGCCCACCACCGTGCTGATGAGCCCGCCTTGGGTGGCATCCGCCGGTTTCGTGATGAACTGCACGACGCCATTGACCGCATACGCGCCCCACATCGCGCCCACCGGGCCTCGCACCACTTCCACGCGCTCCAGATCCTCGATCAACGTGTCCTGCACGTCCCACAGCACTCCCGAGAAGAACGGGGTGAACAGACTCCGACCATCGATGGTCACCGCGAGTTTGTTGGCGGCGAGCACGTTGAAGCCGCGCGCGCTTACCGCCCAATTGCCGGCGTTCGCTTGCGCGACATCCATGCCCGTGGCGAAGCGCAGGATGTCGGGCAGCCGCTCCGCACCGGTGCGCCGGATGTCCTCCGCGGTGAGCACTTCCGCCGCGCCCGGCGCTGACCACCACGATTCCGCCTTACGCGACATCGTCGTCACCTGCAGCGACAGCAGATCTTCCAGCGACAACTGCTTCAATCCTGCCCCGGCATCGTCCTGCGCATGGGCCGCAGGCATCCAGCCGCAGGTCCACACCACCGTGACCGCGCCGAGCAGGCGCAAGGCAGGCGAACGCCCGCGATGCAAGAACGTGGTGGAGGTGAGCTTCGGCGGAAGGTGAAGCACCGTGCCAGTAGCACGGTCGGGACGCAGCCTGTCGAGCGACAATCTGAAGTTTGCTTGCATGAGCTGGAGCGCCCCGAGCGAACTCCGAAAAAAGTCGCGATTTGCGCCGGCGCGCGCGCCATCGATTGCAGGTTTCGGCCTCGGTTCCATGCCGTCCGGAGCAAACCTCCCAGAAGTTAAGCAGTTGCGCTGTTGGCACGAACCAAGCACCGCCCGGGGCCTCATGGCGACTCCCCCCGCACAGGCCGGATCGCGCGCCCGGCGATCGAGTTTGTTCCCGTTTGCTGACGGACGCCCTTTCGTAAGAATTTTACTTTGGGTCGTAGTGGTCGTGGCGTTGTTGCTTCTCCTGGTGCGCTTCGTCGGGTCGCCCATTGCCACGGCGGTCGCCAACCGGAAGCTCGCCGAGCTGCCTGGCTATCAAGGCGAGGTGGATGCCGTGACCCTTTCCCTCTGGCGGGGCACGGGCAGCATCGAGAATCTCGTCCTTCGCGAGCACGATCACCGGGAGAACGATCCGCCCCTGCTGCACGTGAGGCATGCCCAATTTCACTGGGCTCCGGATTCGATCTTCCGCGGCAAGCTCGGAGGCCGCATCGATGTCGTCGGCCTCGAGCTGACGATCGTGAAGCAGGAACGCGTCGACGATGTCGGCCAGGCGGCTGCAGAGGTGGAGGAGAAGGCCGGCGCGGTGGCCGAGAAACTCGATGCCTGGCAGAGCGTGCTCGCCGAGGCGTTTCCGATGGAGCTCGCCAGTCTCGAAGTGAAGGAGTCGCGTGTCCGTTTTCTGGATACGAGCTATGATCCGCGCGTCGATGTGGCGCTCGACGATCTCACGGTGCACGCCACCGGGCTCAAGAACCGGCGTGACGGGCAGGAACTGCCAGCGCACGTCGTGCTCACGGGTGTCACGACCGGTGGCGGCCGGTTGCGCGCGGAGGTTCGGGCCGATCCCGTGGCCGAGCTGCCGCGTTTCGACACCCAGTTCGAGCTGAAGCAGCTCTCCCTTCCCGCGTGCAACGCCCTTCTGAAAGCCTATGCCGATGCCGACGTCTCGCGCGGAGAGTTCGAGATCTTCATCGAAGCGACCGCGCGGGAGGGGCGCTACGAAGGTTACGCCAAACCTTTTTTCAAGGACCTCGATTTCTCCAATCCTTCCGACGACGATAAGAATATCGCCGAGAAGGCGAAGGAAGCCGTCGTCTCCGCCGTGGCGAATGTGCTCGAGAGCAACGATGACGACAAGGTGGCTACGAAGGCGCCGTTCTCGGGAAACTTCGAGAACAACGACGTCGATATCTGGACCACCGTCAGCACCCTCATGCGCAACGCCTTCATCGAAGCACTTCGCGAAGGCTTCGAAGGTTAGCCGGGCGCGGTCGACCCGATACGAACCCTGTGCTGGGTCGAGCCAGTGTCCGGCGCGGGTCATGCCACGTTGCGTCCCGCGTCGCGCCTGGGTGCGCTCCGGCTCGCTCCGGGATCCGGGCCGGGTCGCGCCATGGGGCGGGCGGCGTCGGGAAGGGACGCGAACCCACTCGGGACCGAGCGCGGCTCGGAATCGCGCTTGCGCAGGATTGGCGGTTTGCCTTTTGCTCTCCGTTTCCCTCCTCGCACATGCCACAGACCATCGCCGTCCTGGACTTCGGTTCCCAACTCACGCAGGTCATCGCGCGCCGGATTCGCGAGTGTCAGGTTTACTCGAAGATCTATCACTACTCGACGCCTGCGGAGCAGCTCCGGGCCGATGGCGTGATCGGCATCATCCTATCCGGCGGACCGCAGAGCGTGTTTGCCAAAACCGCGCCGCATCCCGATCGCGCGATTTTCCAGATGGGTTTGCCGGTCCTGGGCATCTGCTACGGCGTGCAGCTCATGGGCCATTTCCTCGGCGGCAAGGTCGCGCCGAGCAAGGAACGCGAATACGGCCATGGGCACCTTTCGATCAAGAAACCGGGCAAACTTTTCGCCGGGCTGCCGCGCAAGCTGCGCATCTGGAATTCCCATGGTGACAAGCTCACGAAGCTGCCGCCCGGTTTCGAGGCGATCGCCGAGTCGGAAAATTCGCCGTATTCAGGAATCCAGGACGCGAAGCGCGGGTTCTACGGGATTCAGTTTCACCCGGAAGTTTTCCACACGGAGCGCGGCGTGGACATCATCCGAAACTTCCTCGTCGGCGTGTGCGGCGCGACGCAGGATTGGACGACCAAGGATTTCATCGCGCACTCGGTCGCCGAGATTCGCGCGAAGGTCGGCAAGTCCCGCGTGCTCCTCGGTCTCTCGGGCGGTGTGGATTCGTCGGTCGCAGCGGCGCTGCTCCACAAGGCGATCGGCAAGCAGCTCACGTGCGTGTTTGTCGACAACGGTCTGCTCCGCAAAGGCGAGCGCGACTACGTCGAGAAACTCTATGGCAAGCATTTCAAGATCGACCTGCGCGTCGTCGATGCGTCGAAGCTTTTCCTGAAGCGCCTGAAGGGCGTCAGCGAGCCCGAGCAGAAGCGCAAGATCATCGGCCGCACGTTCGTCGAGGTGTTTGAGAAGACGCTGAAGGAGATCAAGGGCGGCGCGGAGTTTCTGGGGCAGGGCACGCTTTATCCCGATGTGATCGAGAGCGTATCGATCGGCAACAACCCGGCCTCCCTCATCAAGACCCACCACAATGTGGGAGGCCTGCCGGAGCGCATGAAGCTCAAGCTCATCGAGCCGCTCCGCGAGCTGTTCAAGGACGAGGTGCGCGCGGTCGGTGCCGCATTGGGCCTCCCGAAGGAAGTGGTGTGGCGCCAGCCGTTCCCTGGCCCCGGCCTGGGCGTTCGCGTGATGGGAGAGATCGATGCCGCGAAGCTGGAGATCCTGCGCAACGCCGACGCAGTGCTTCACGAGGAGATGATGGCGTCGGGCCTCTACTACAAGGTGTGGCAGTCGTTCTGCGTCTTCCTGCCGGTCAAGACCGTGGGCGTCTTCGGCGACGAACGCGTTTACGACTACGTGATCGCGATTCGTGTGGTGGAGAGCGTCGATGCCATGACGGCCGACTGGTCGCGCCTGCCGCATGAACTCCTGCAGAAAGTCTCCAGCCGCATCACCAATGAAGTGCGCGGAGTGAGCCGCGTGGTGTTCGACATCAGTTCGAAGCCGCCGGCGACGATCGAGTGGGAGTAAGACCCGCAGCGGGCTTCCCATCGGAGGCAAAGTTCTTCACGCTGCGACGCATGATCACGTCCTTCTTCTGTCGTTTTCTGGCCGTGGGATCGTTGTTGGTCGCGACCGCGGGTGCGGCGCTCGCCGAGCCGGCGATCCTCACGAAGGCGCGCGCACGGTTGGGTCCGGACGCGGTGTTGGACGCGGTGCGCACCCTCCACTATGTCGGCACGCTCGAATTGCCGGATCCCGCCGACCCGACGCAGTCAAAGACCGCAGGCTTAGAAATCTTTTTGGAGAAGCCGGATCGCCAGCGCATCCAGATCAGCAATGAGGAAGCCGTGGAGGTGAAGGTGCTCGATGGCTATGATGCGTGGACTCGCCTCACCAATGTAAAGGACCCGAGCCGCTGGGAGCACACGCTGCTCGCCGCCGATCAGATCAAGCAACTGCGTGCCGATGTGTGGCAGAACCTCTACTTCTTCCGCGGCATCGAAGCCGTGGGCGGCAAGATCGAATCACACGGTCCCACCACCATCGAGGGCCTGGAGTGCGAGAAGCTCTCGTTCGTGCACAGCGACGAGATCGTTTACGACCGCTACTTCGAAATCGCCACCGGGCGGCTCGTCTACACCGGCAACGATCGCAACAACATCCGCGAAGAGGGCGAATTGGTTTCCGGGGGCATCCGGTTCCCGAAGCAGATTCTCATCACGATCCAGGCGCCGGACGGCCAGGCGCTGCGCCAGCGGATCACGTTTACCAAGATCACTGTTAACGAGCCGCTCTCTCCCGACCTGTTCGAGATGCCCGTCGCGCGGGCGCAGTGATTCCAAGAACGCTCCCTGTGCGCACGCTTCAATTCGGGTCCAAGACCTTTTCCCACGATCTCGCTGAGTTTTGCCGCGGCACCGAAGTGCCGCGCGAGATCTCCGACGCCGTCGCCGCCATTCTCGCTGACGTAAAGGCCCGCGGCGATGAGGCAGTCACCTACTACGCCGCGAAGTTTGACGGCGCGAAACTGCGTGCTCGTGATTTCCGCGTAAAGCCAGCGGACCTCGCGGCAGCGTTCAAGCGCCTCCCGGCGGCCGAGAAAAAGGCCTTGGTCGCGGCGCATGAGAACGTCGTCGCCTACAACAAGCGCGGCCTCGCCGAAGACTGGACGGCGATAAATAAGCATGGCGCGATCGTGGGGGAGAAGTTCGATCCCATCCGCCGCGTCGGCCTCTATGTCCCGGGTGGCCAGGTGCCGCTCGTCTCGACGGTGTTGATGACCGTCACGCTCGCTAAGATTGCCGGCTGCCCGGAGGTCGCGGTGTTCACGCCTTCCAATGCTTCCGGCAAGATCGCGGACGGCATGCTGGCGGCTCTGCACCTCCTCGGCGTGGATGAAGTTTACCGCATCGGCGGCGTGCAGGCGATCGGTGCGATGGCCTACGGCACGGCGACGATTCGTGCCGTCGACAAGGTCTACGGTCCCGGCAACGCCTACGTGTGCGAAGCGAAGCGCCAGGTGTTTGGCACGGTCGGCGTCGATTCTCTCCCGGGTCCCAGCGAAGTGATGGTGATCGCCGACGACACGGCCCGCGTGGATTTCGCCGCGGCGGACCTGCTCGCGCAGGCGGAGCACGGGTCCGGTCGCGAGAAAATCTATCTGGTCGCCACGAGCGCCAGGATCCTTGCCGCCATCGAGACCGAGGTAAAGAGCCAGCTCGCCCTGATTACCCGGTCCGAAAAGACGCAGCGCGTGCTTGAGCACGGATTCCTGGGGATCGAAGTGAAGTCGCTGGACCAGGCCGCCGAGATCGCAAACTACGTCGCTCCGGAACATCTCGAACTGCTGGTGAGCGACCCGGCCGCGAAAAAACTCACGAAAGCGATCACGACCGCGGGCGCGATCATGACGGGCAACTTTACGCCAACCGCTCTGGGCGATTTCACCGCCGGTCCGAGTCACGTGCTGCCAACGGGGCGCGCGGGTCGATTCTTTAGCGGATTGCGCGTCGCGGACTTCATGCGCCGCACGAGTTTGATCCATTACGACCGTGCCGCCGTGAAGAAGGGCGAACCTATCGTGGCGGCGTTTGCTGCGATGGAGCAACTCGATGCTCACGGACGCTCCGCGCGGGTGCGCGTGCTGTAATCACAAACATTCGTTCTCTTTATCGTTCTCGTTCTCTTTCTCTCCTCAGCCTGGGAGAACGCGAAAGAGAACGAAGAACGAGAACGAAGAACGAGAACGAAATACGCTCTCAAATCCGATGTCGTCCGATCTGTCCCGACTCGCTCTCCCGCACGTTGCGAAGCTCCACGCCTACACGCCCGGCCTTCAGCCGACCGAACCGGGCTGGGTGAAACTCAACACCAACGAGTGCCCGTATCCGCCGAGTCCGCGCGTGAAGGAAGCACTGCTCCGCGAGATCGGCGAGGAAGGCGCCTCGCTCCGGCTCTACCCGAATCCGAAGAGCAGCCCGCTCCGCGCCGCGATCGCAAAGCACCACGGCCTCGCCGCGGACAACGTCATCGTGGGCAACGGCTCCGACGACATCCTCAATCTGCTCGTCCGCGCGTTTTGCTCCGCAAACGCTCACGCCGCCGCCGACATCCAGTTCACGCTGCCCAGCTACTCGCTTTATCCGGTGCTCGTCGAAATCCAGGACGGACGCAGCAGCACGATCGAGTTCGACCGTTCGATGCGTTTGCCGATCGAACGCATCAAAGCCTCAAAGGCCCGCGCATTCTTCCTCACGTCGCCCAACGCGCCGACGGGCGTGGCGTTCTCCAATGCCGAGCTCGAAGAAATCCTCACCGGTTTCGCCGGCCTGCTCGTCGTCGATGAAGCCTATGCGCCGTTCGCACGCGAAAACGCCGTGCGCCTGCTCGCGAAACATCCGCGGCTCGTCGTCGTTCGCACGCTCTCCAAAGCCTACGCGCTTGCCGGCATTCGCGTCGGCTATGGTCTCGCGCATCCCGAGGTCATCGACCTGCTTGATCGGGTGCGCGACAGCTACAACGTCAACCGTCTCTCCCAAGTCGCGGCGCTCGCGGCTCTCGACGATCCCGACTACTACACGGCGATCGTCGGCAAGATCAAAGCCACGCGCGATTTCTACGTGAGCGATCTCGCGACGAAGCGCGGCTGGTTCACGTATCCCTCGGAGTCCAACTTCATCTTCACCGAGCCGAAAAACGCGCGGGGCGAGTCCGGTCCGGCGGTCGCGAAATCCGCGTATGATTTCCTCGTCTCACGCAAGGTGCTGGTCCGCTACTTCCCGAGCCATGCCTTGACCGCTTCCTTCCTGCGCATCAGCGTCGGCACGGACGACGAGATGCTCGTCCTTCACGAATCCCTCGACGCATGGCACAAGGCAGCTCCCAACGTGTAGCAACCGTCTCCCGCACGACGGCCGAGACCGACATCGCGCTTACGCTCGCGATCGACGGCCGCGGCGTCGCGCAGATCGAAACCGGCGTGCCGTTCTTCGATCACATGCTCACGTTGTTCGCTAAGCACGGGCTCTTCGATCTCACGATCAAGGCCAAGGGCGATGTCGACGTGGACTATCACCACACAGTCGAAGACGTCGGCCTGGTGCTCGGCCAGGCCTTCAAGGAAGCGCTCGGCGACAAAGTCGGCATCAAGCGCTACGGCTTCTTCCTGCTCCCGATGGACGAGTCGCTCGCGCGCGTCGTCGTTGATGTGGGCGGCCGCCCTCACCTCGTTTACGAAGCCGAGGCGCCGACGATGTTTGTGCGCGATTTCAACATCGTGCTCGTGAAGGAGTTTTGCCGCGCGTTCAGCAACGCGCTGGGCGCCAACCTGCACGTGCACCTCGTTTACGGCGAGGAACCGCACCACGTCGCCGAAGCGATCTTCAAGGGCCTCGCCCGCGCGCTCGATGCGGCCACGCAGATCGAACCTCGCGCCGCGGACTTGCTCCCGAGCACGAAGGGGAAACTGTAAACGGCAAGGCGTGGCTTTGCTCCACGTTCTGTCATTCGCCCGGGATGACAGAGCAGGTGGAGCCCGGTGTCCTCACCGGGCTGGTAGCGTGATACCGCCGCTCGAACCGAACCTTTCTTTTGAATTCCGCACTTCCAACTCCGACTTCCGTTTCCACCGGCACGCGCGTGGCCGTGATCGACAACGGCATTTGCAACCTCCGCAGCGTGACCAAGGCGCTCGAGACGGTCGGAGCCGCGCCCATCGTCGTGCAGACTCCGGCCGAACTCACCGCCTCCGGCGTGCGTGGGCTCGTGCTACCCGGTGTGGGCGCGTTGCGCAATTGTGTGGCC